>JBFHPZ010000241.1:0-4714 GCA_041592495.1 Gammaproteobacteria bacterium
ACCCACCATGTTTTTTTCCCAGGGAGCCACCATCAGGGTACGAGAATCTTCAACGTTAATATTGGCAACATTTTTGATGGGTGTTGGCGTGCCGTAATAATCAACCATCACATGATCAAGCAAACTGGGATGGGCGCGTCCTGTACGTATTTTTGCCATCTCGGTATGCAAGGACTCAACACTTCTCTTCATGCGCTTTTCAGCGTCTTTTTTAATATCTTCAATCATGCCTTATCTCCAGGAACAACTGATGTACCAACACCATTGTCAAAAATCACTTTGAACAAATCACCTTCATTGTTCAAATTAAAAATTCTCAGGGGCATATTCTGCTCTTTGCACAAAACAATTGCCGTTGCATCCATCACAGCCAGGTTTTTACGAAGAACATCATCATAACTCAATGTATCGTAACGTTTTGCATCGGGATTCTTGGCCGGATCGGAATCGTAAACCCCATCCACCTTGGTCGCCTTGATCAGGACATCAGCATTGATTTCGATGGCGCGTAAACTGCCTGCACTATCGGTGGTAAAAAATGGATTACCTGTACCGGCACCAAAAATAACAACGCGACCCTTTTCGAGATGGCGAATGGCGCGCCTGCGCACATAATCTTCGCATACCTGGTGAATACTGATAGCTGACATCACCCGTGCCACCAAGCCCTGATGCTCAATGGCATCCTGCAAGGCCAGACAGTTCATGACGGTTGCCAGCATCCCCATATGGTCACCGGTAACGCGATCCATACCTGCATCCGCAAGACCCTTACCACGAAAGATATTACCACCACCGATAACTACCGCCACCTCGACACCGGCATCGACAATTTCCCTGAGCTCCTTCGCGACACGTTGCAACACAGCAGGATCAATACCATAGGCCTGATCGCCCATGAGCGCTTCGCCACTCAGTTTCAATAGTACACGTTTATATAAAGGAGTCGGTTGTGCCATAGTGTTCGCCAGTGGTTTATGTTTTTAGAGTGTCCGAATCATACCATCCATGACCCGCCACGGAAGGTACTTTCTTATGTCAGCGACAAGCTGACCATCAGCATTGTAAGTTATTCAATATTCAGGAAAACGTTGATTAATTCAGTGTTTTCCTGAATTTAACCGGGCTATACAAAAAACCGGGAAATTGGATCCCGGTTTTTTGTGTCCTCTAATTCGACGTCATTAGCGCTCAGCTTGCGCCAATTTGCGCCATAACTTCGTCGGCGAAGTTTTCCTTTTTCTTTTCGATGCCTTCACCTACTTCAAAGCGATGGAAGCTTTTCACCGTGGCGCCTGCTGATTTCAGCAGCTGGGCTACGGTCTGGTCAGGATCCTTAACGAAAGGCTGGCCCAGCAGGGTGATTTCAGCCAGATATTTACGCAAACGGCCGGAAATCATCTTTTCGATAATATCATCGGGCTTGCCGCTATCTTTAGCCTGGGCAACCATGATTTCCTTTTCCTTGGCGACCAGATCAGCCGGAACACCGGATTCATCAATACAAACCGGGCGGCTGGCCGCGATATGCATGGCCACATCCTTGATCAGTTCGTCATTGCCGTTGGCCATTTCTACCAGCACGCCAATGCGGGTGCCGTGCAGATAGGAACCAAATGCGGCATCTGTAGATGCACGTACAAAACGGCGAACCTGGATGTTTTCACCAATCTTGGCCACCATGGCCTGGCGCTTCTCTTCAATAGAAGGACCGCCATTTTCCACGGGCATCGCCATCAGCGCTGCCAGATCAGCAGGTGAATCGCTCAATACACGTTTGGCAATCGCGCTAACGAAAGCCCTGAAATCGTCGCCACCGGAAACAAAGTCTGTTTCGCAGTTCACTTCTACGACGGCCGCCTGTTTGCGATCATCGCTGATTTCAACAACAACCAGGCCTTCAGCCGCGGTACGACCCGCTTTCTTGTCAGCCTTGGCCAGACCGGCCTTACGCATGTCTTCAATTGCTTTTTCAATATCACCGCCCGCTTCCGTCAGGGCTTTTTTACATTCCATCATGCCCGAGCCGGTACGCTCACGCAGTTCTTTAACCATTGCTGCAGTAATCTGCATCATTAACACCTCTTTAGAAATTCGTTACTGGTCAGGTTGATTACTCTTCACTCTCAGCTTCTTCAGCATCGGCTTCTTCGGCTTTGGCTGCTTTCTTTTTAGGTGCTGCTTTCTTTTTCACAGCGGCTTTTTTCTTGGGAGCTGCTGCTTTTGCTGCCTTTTCTTCATCAACTTCAACATATTCGTCTTCGCTACCCGCGTGGATAGAAGCGGCTTTGCCTTCGATGATGGCATCGGCAATACCTTCTATGTACAGCTTCACTGCGCGGATGGCGTCATCGTTACCGGGAATCACGTAATCAATATCGTTGGGAGAATTGTTGGTATCGACAATACCAATGACCGGAATACCCAGGGTCTTGGCTTCGTGTACGGCAATTTTCTCGTGACCTACGTCGATAACAAAAATGGCGTCTGGCAGTGAACCCATGTCTTTAATACCACCCAGGGTTTTTTCCAGCTTTTCCATTTCACGGGTACGGTTCAGGGCTTCTTTCTTGGTCAGGCGCTCAAAAGTGCCATCGGTAGACATCTGCTGAAGGTCTTTCAGGCGACGAATAGACTGACGGACCGTGTTATAGTTGGTCAACATGCCGCCTAACCAGCGATGGTTAACGAAAGGCATGCCGGCGCGACGGGATTCTTCTTCAATTGCCTGACGTGCAGCGCGTTTGGTGCCAACCAGCAGAATTTTGCCATTGCTTGCCGCAATTTTGCTGATTGCATTCAGGGCATCGTTAAACAGGGGCAGGGTTTTTTCAAGATTGATAATATGAACTTTATTTCTTTCACCGAAAATGTACTCAGCCATTTTGGGATTCCAGAAACGGGTCTGGTGACCGAAATGTACACCAGCTTCCAGCATTTGACGCATGGACACTTTTGCCATTGAAAACTCCTAATTAGGGTTAGGCCTCCACATATCCCATGTAACAACCTGTTTTCTGCTAAAAACCAGATCCAGGCACCCAGCTACATGTGTCGATATATGTGAGTATTTGTTAAATTAAATATCTGTTTGCGCTTAGCGCGGCGGCTTTATACCATATCCGGGTTACAGGCACAATAGAAACGAGCCTTTCCCATCCAGCTTTTTCGGCGCTAAGTTCGCGGAATATAACGTAAATTAGGTCCTAGATGACAATTCATATTAAAACCCCCCAGGAAATTGAAAAAATGCGCATTGCCGGCCGTTTGGCTGCCGACGTGCTGCACATGATCCGCCCCTATGTCAAAGCCGGCATTACGACCAATGAGCTTGACCAGATCTGCCACGATTACATTGTCAATGAGCAGCAGGCCATCCCGGCGCCACTCAATTATCGCGGCTTTCCCAAATCCATCTGCACCTCGGTGAATCACCAGGTATGCCATGGCATTCCCAGTGAGAAAAAACTGAAAAAAGGCGATATCGTGAACATCGATATCACTGTTATCAAGGATGGTTTTCACGGTGATACCAGCAAGATGTTTTTTGTGGGTGAACCGGATATCAAGGCAAAACGGGTTTCTGAAATCGCTCACACCTGTATGGTCAAGGGCATAGAAATCGTTAAACCCGGGATATTCCTGGGCGATATCGGCCATGTCATCCAGACCTATGCCGAAGCCAATGGCTGTTCAGTGGTGCGTGAATATTGCGGCCATGGCATTGGCCGTAACTTCCATGAAGATCCGCAGGTGTTGCATTACGGTACGCCGGGTACCGGCGTCCAGATTGAAGCCGGTATGATTTTCACTATCGAACCTATGATCAACTTCGGCAAACGCCATGTAAAGCTGCTGAACGATGACTGGACGGTGGTTACCAAAGACCACAGCCTGTCTGCTCAATGGGAGCACACCATTCTTGTAACCGAAACGGGCCATGAAGTTCTGACCAGGCGCCCGGAAGATGACATATGAATGTAGCGGTGGCCAAGGCATTACATATCAACCAGGAATGTGTATTCGACCCGGAAAAATTTGCGACCGAGTTAGCGGCACATCCAGCCAATAGCCTGACGATATTCAAACAGGCGGTTGCTGATGGAAACCAGGCACTGAAGGATGCTTTTTACCAGAATGCCGATACTATTGAACTGGTGAAAACCCGGGCCAGGTTTATTGATCATATCCTGATCCATGCTTTCAGTTACTGTTTTGCCGATTGCCATCAGCAACTGGCACTGGTGGCCGTTGGCGGTTATGGCCGTGGTGAATTACATCCCGCTTCGGACATTGACATCATGTTACTGCTGGCTGATGAAGAATCCGAGGCCACGCGCAAGGCCATTGAACACTTTCTGATGCTGTTGTGGGATATCAAGCTGGAAATTGGCCATAGTGTGCGTACAGTCCAGGATTGCATTAAGGAAGCCAGCGCCGATATTACAGTCGCCACCAACATCATGGAGGCCCGACTCCTGACCGGTGACGACAGCCTGTTCAAGACCATGCGCGCCGAAACCGGCCCAGACAAAATATGGGACAGCAAATCATTTTTCCAGGCAAAGCTCGATGAACAGATCCGGCGTCATCACAAATTCCACGATACCGCCTATAACCTGGAACCCAATATTAAGGAAAACTCCGGCGGTCTAAGGGACATTCAAATGATTGGCTGGGTCACCAAACGTCATTTTGGAGCCCAGAACCTGGA
>JBFHPZ010000242.1:0-4704 GCA_041592495.1 Gammaproteobacteria bacterium
CCTGAAGCTGGCGCGGGAAGCCTTTGGCAAAATGGGCCTGTACTTCGTGGGTCCCATTCATCATGGCCCAAACATTATCCATTCCAAAGTACCGATTCGTTCCATTGATGATTTCCGTGGTCGCAAAATGCGTCTACCCGGTGGCATGGTGGCGGAAGTGTTCCAGGCAGCAGGCGCTAAAACTACACTGCTACCCGGATCAGAAATATTTCCTGCGCTGGAAAAAGGCACCATCGATGTGGCGGACTATGTAGGCCCGGCGGTTAACTACGCCCTGGGTTTCCATCAGGTCACTAAATATATTTCCATGGGACCACCGGGATTCATGTCTATTTACCAGCCCGTTGACTTGATGGATTTGACGGTCTCACAGAAATCCTGGGACAAGCTGTCGCCGCAAATGAAACAGTTTGTTGAAATGGAAGTGCATGTTTATTCAGATATGCATCATGCTGCGATACAGGCCGCCGATCAGGACGCATGGAAGAAGTTTGCCGAAGCTGGAACCGAAATCACGCGCTTGTCGGAATCCGATGTTGAGGCATTCACCCAACTGGCAATTCCACTGTGGTTCAACTGGGCCAATAAGGATGCCTATGCAGCGAGAGCCTTCAAAACGCAGCTCGACTACATGATGTCCGGCTCTCTTGGTTATGTGGATAAAGACATGATTAAGGGGCAAAGCCTCAAGATGTAGTTCGCATTAACCTTAGAGGTAATTAATTCGGGGTATCGCACGTGATGTGCATGCCCCGATCTACCCAGATTGTATAACGCATATCCAGCACTGCCGTGGGTAGAGTGTGGTGCCGGAAGATGGTGTTACATGCCTGAAATCAGTTTTGTGCTACCCCATTGGCTTTACTGGAGTGGCCTTATCATATTTCCTGTGTTGGCCATGTTGCTTTTTCGTAGGACAAAGCCCAGGGAAGCGACTCAACCTGTTTCATTAATACTTGGCTACTGCTTACTGTTCACCGGTGGTTTTATCGGTGTGCATCGTTTGTATTTAAAAAGTATGTGGGCATTAGTATTCATCGCATTATTTGCCTCTGTTTTATTTGTCAATGTAGAAGTGCGCAATGCGCGGGATACACTTTCCGGCGCACTCAACGATATAAAAATCACTGAAATTAAAATACAGCGAGCTGAAAGAGATATAGAAAAGGGACGGCGTGGTGCAGAAGAACGATTAGCCGAAGCAACAGAAAAATTAGTTGTTGTAAAAGCCGCACTCGTTGACGAGCAGGTCAATACAGATCGGTGGAATAATATTGCCCGGACTTTCGGTGGAAGCATTCTGTTATTGTTACTGATTGATGCGGTGCTTTTGCCTAAGCTGGTTAATGCACGTAACAAAATCGAAACATTACCAACGAATGAAGGTTTTCATTGCCCTGTTGTAGAAGCTGAGCATGATGACGCACGTGAACCATTTTTATTTAACCGCATCATCTCGCACGTTAATGGCCTTACCGGTGAATTAGTCGCTTACTGGTCAGTGATAGCTGTGGTTGTGTATTACTACGAAGTAATTGTGCGCTATGTTTTTAACTCGCCTACCAACTGGGCGCATGAAAGTATGTTTTTAATGTTTGGCATGCAATATCTTCTCGCCGGTGGTTTTGTGCTGCGTGAGAATGGTCATGTGCGCGTCGATGTGCTCTATAATTATTTGCCCAAGCGAGGTAAAGCCATTGTTGATGTGATTACATCAATATTCTTTTTTATTTTTATGTTCGTCTTGTTATTTACCGGGTGGACATTCTTTTACGATTCCTATGAAGTTAACGAAGTATCCATTTCTGAATGGGCAATACAATACTGGCCAATCAAACTTTCATTGTCACTCGGTGCAGCTTTGCTACTCATTCAGGGAGTGGCGCAGTTATTAAAAGATATTGCTGTCGCGATTAAACCTGATCTGGTCGAGCTCGATACTGCAGTAAGGCCGGAGGGTTAGTCATGGGAATTGAAATCGATATTGTCTGGCTAACCGTGCTCATGTTCGGTTCCCTGCTTATTTTATTAATGGCAGGTTTGCCCCTGGCGTTTGTGACTGGTGGTCTTGCTTGCGTATTTCTGTTTATATTCGGCGATGCGGCCATGTTGAATATTCTGCCGTCACGTATTTTTCCATTAATGACCAACTATCAGTTGTCGGCAATTCCGCTGTTTATTTTTATGGCATCGATGCTGGAGCGGGCGGGCATCATCGAAGAACTGTATGACATGGTGTACAAAATCCTCGGTGGCTTGCGTGGTGGGCTTGCTATCTCCACGATTATTGCATCAACATTACTGGCCGCCATGTGTGGTGTTATCGGTGCTACCGAAGTGACCATGGGTATGATTGCATTGCCAGCAATGATACGGCGTAAATATCATCCTACCATTGCCTGCGGTTCTATTCTTGCTGGGGGCACACTAGGTATTTTGATACCGCCCTCGATACTCGCCATACTGTTTGCTGTTATTGCGCAACAATCCGTCGGTGAACTGTTCATTGGTGCGGTAATCCCCGGCCTGATTCTATCCGGTCTTTATATTATGTATGTTTCCATCGCCACCAATATCAAACCGGAATGGGGGCCGCCACTGCCAAAGGAAGAACGTGTCGATACCCGTGAAAAAATTCGTCTGTTGAGCAATATGTTTGCACCGCTGGTACTGGTCAGCCTGGTGCTTGGCATCATTTTCGCGGGTATTGCAACACCGGTGGAAGCGGCAGGTGTAGGCACATTCGGTGCACTGGTTGTTGCCGCCATGCATCGTCGTTTGAATATTGACAACATACGTTCAGCTGCCATGACCACATTACGCGTCACCGGTATGGTGTTATGGATTATTTTCGGCGCTACCCTGTTTGTTGGTTTCTATGTCGTGAACGGTGGCCAGGAATTTGTGAATGATTCCATCGCAAGTACCGGTTTGGGGCCTTATGGAATTTTGACCTTGATGATGGTGATACTGGTTATTCTCGGCATGTTCCTTGACTGGGTTGGTATCCTGTTACTTGCAGTGCCAATATTCATTCCCTTGCTAAAAACCATGAGTTTTGATGGCTTGTTTGGTTTTCCCGGCGTGAGTCCAAATGATCTCGCCTTGTGGTTTGGCGTGGTGTACATGGTGAATATGCAAATGTCATTTATTAGCCCACCGTTTGGCTATGCGCTGTTTTATTTAAAAAGCGTGGCGCCACCGGAAGTCACCATGGGGCAGATCTATCGTTCTTCATTGCCTTTCCTGGTGTTGCAGGCAGTTGGTCTGGCTATCTGTATTATTTTCCCGGAAGTGGTGTTGTGGTTGCCACGACAGGTTTATGGTTAACCAGGCTGTGTAGTCAGGCTGGTAATACTTCGTTCAAGACGTTTAATTGAGAATGCATTCTTCCTGTTGCTTGCGATAAGGTCGGTTACATTCCCAGTTGTTGCCGGAATAATCCACGTGCGCGTTTTCCGGTATATTCAATTTTGTGCAAGTCTCTTTGTCCACTCGATATCCACGATCACAATCCCATCCTGTTCCATAGAATGAATCGGTCAAATAGCCGTTTGGTGGTAATTTAATAGCAAGGCATTGGTCGCCGAAGGGTCGATAACCACGCTTGCACTTTATGCTATTACCTTCTGAATTCAGGTAGGCATTTGCTGGTATGTTGATGGCAACACAGGTGTTATCTTCTTTTTGAAAACCGCGATGGCAATTCCATCGTTCGCCGGAGGAGTGTAGATAGGCGTTCTCGGGTATATTGATAATCTGACATTGCTTATCCTGTTCCACATATCCCCAGGAACACTCCCAGCCTCGACCATAGGCGGAATGTGTTGGATAAGCATTTTTGGGCACAATGACTTCGACACATTGTGCATTGATTTCTTGATAACCCTGGTTGCAGTCCCATCCGCTACGATATTTTTTAGCATGAGCATTTTCGGGCATAGTCTGGCTACCATCATTCGCAAATACCTGGTCCGGGCTCGTCGCCAGTAAAGCGACCAGCGCTATCGAAAAAAGTGAAATAGTATGTAATCGTTGAATGTTGTACATGAGTTAATCCTTATGGGCATATTGGGTAAAATATGCCAATGTGAAAGGAACATAGCTAAAAGTGAAAATTAACGACCATTCGTAGGGTATAAATGTGTTGTAGCTATGATATGTCCATTATTAGTCTGGCTATTTGGCTGACCGGAGTGAATTCGCACTAAAACAGAGTTTGTATTCCGTGTCGATTAAGTGATATTACTTGATAGAGTAATAGATTGATCGAATTGGCTGCGGGAATTAATTGAGGCAGGTGTTCATGTCATGGTACACCTGAATCGGCGTTTAAGCTAATGCTTATTTGTTAAACGTGAAAGTTGGATTACACGGTGATTTTTCTAAATCCCGTAGATGATTGATAAACTAAAGATTATCACCAATGCATGCCAACAAAACCCAGTCATGCTATGGTTATGATTACACCCGGCCTTTGGGCAAGGTGTATACCGTTACGATTGACTCATCCCACGTCATGCGGGAAGGAGGATTCGGCTATGACCCATCGAATTCAGGCAGGCGGCCTGCAAATCGCACAGGCGCTTTATGATCTGGTGGTGAATGACATCATTCCCGGCACTGGCATTATAAGCAATGAGTTCTGGCATTCTCTTGAGCAATGTTTATTTGAGTTGGTTCCACAAAATAGAGCACTGCTAC
>JBFHPZ010000243.1:0-4703 GCA_041592495.1 Gammaproteobacteria bacterium
AGGCGATTGAAACAGCCAAGGCCATGACTGACAAGCCCACCATGATTTGCTGCAAAACCACCATTGGTTTTGGCTCGCCCAACAAGGCCGGCAGTCACGCCTGTCACGGTGCCCCACTGGGTCAGGAAGAAATCAACTTATCCAAAGCTGCTCTGGGTTGGGATCACGCTGCATTTGAAGTGCCTGCCGAGATTTATCACGGTTGGGACGCCAAAGAGAAAGGCGCTGCCGCAGAAAAAGCCTGGACTGAAAAATTTGCCAAGTACAAGGCTGAATATCCTGAACTGGCTGCTGAGTTTGAACGTCGCATGGCGGGTGATCTGCCCGCTGACTGGGCGAAACAATCCGCTGCATACATTGCAAAAGTCAATGCAGAAGCGAAAAGCCCTGCAACACGTCAAGCCTCATTAGCGGCCATTGAAGCCTACTCGCCAATGGTGCCTGAACTGTTTGGTGGTTCTGCTGATCTGGGTTGTTCAAACCTGACCGAATGGTCCGGTTACAAACCGATGGATAATAATGAAGTGCCTAACTACGTTCGTTACGGTGTTCGTGAATTCGGTATGTCTGCCATCATGAACGGTATCGCATTGCATGGCGGTTTGATGCCATTTGGTGCGACCTTCCTGATGTTCTCCGAATATGCACGCAATGCCCTGCGTATGGCGGCATTGATGAAAGTACAAAGCATCTTTGTTTACACGCACGATTCTATCGGTCTGGGTGAAGATGGTCCTACCCATCAGCCAATCGAGCAGATTCCTACTCTGCGTATGATTCCAAACATGGCCTTATGGCGTCCATGCGATGCAGTGGAATCAGCTGTCGCCTGGCAGCAGGCTATTGAACGCAAAGATGGTCCAACATGCCTGATCTTTTCTCGTCAGGGCCTGCCACACCAGGCTCGTACTGATGCGCAGATGGCGAATATCGTTAAAGGCGGTTACATCCTGAAAGATTGTGACGGCACACCAGATGCCATCATTATCGCAACCGGTTCAGAAGTCGCGCTGGCGATGGGTGCAGCAGAGCAGCTCAGCGACAAGAAGATTCGTGTTGTTTCCATGCCATCAGTGAATGCATTTGAAGCACAGGACAAGACCTATAAAGAATCAGTATTGCCTGCTTCAGTAACCGCTCGCGTTGTAGTTGAAGCGGCGGTCACTGATGGCTGGTACAAGTACGTTGGTCTTAATGGTGCAGTTGTTGGTATCAATCGTTTCGGTGAATCGGCACCTGCTGGACAGTTGTTCAAGGAGTTCGGCTTTACTGTTGAAAACGTTGTAAAAACAGTTCAAAGCGTACTGTAAATATTTAGCCTTCCGGTTCGTCATGTAAATCGGAAGGCTATTCGTTTTCTAAATTGAATATTGAAATAATTTTGGAGAAAGAGCATGACGTTAAAAGTCGGTATTAATGGTTTTGGTCGTATCGGTCGCATGGTTTTCCGTGCGGTACATAAAGATTTTAAAGACATTGAAATTGTAGGCATCAATGACCTGCTGGATGCAGATTATCTTGCATACATGCTGAAATACGATTCAGTACACGGCAATTTCAATGGCACAGTTTCTTCCGAGCCAGGCGCCATGATCGTTGATGGCAAGAAAATTCGTCTGACTGCAGAACGCGATCCAGCTAACCTGAAATGGGGTGACGTTGGTGCCGATATCGTTATTGATTGCACCGGTTTCTTCCTGACTGAAGAAGGTTGCCAGAAACACATTGCTGCAGGTGCCAAGAAAGTTGTTATGTCTGCACCTTCCAAAGACAGCACACCGATGTTCGTTTATGGCGTAAACCATGAAACCTACAAAGGTCAGGCTATTGTTTCTGCTGCTTCTTGCACCACTAACTGCCTTGCGCCTGTTGCCAAGGTTCTGAATGACAACTGGGGCATCAAACGTGGTCTGATGACAACTGTTCATGCTGCAACTGCAACACAGAAAACTGTTGACGGTCCTTCTCAGAAAGACTGGCGCGGTGGTCGCGGTATTCTGGAAAACATCATTCCTTCTTCAACTGGTGCTGCTAAAGCCGTAGGCGTTGTATTGCCTGAGCTGAATGGCAAACTGACCGGTATGGCTTTCCGTGTACCTACTTCTGACGTATCTGTTGTTGACCTGACTGTTGAACTGGAAAAACCAGCTAAATACGCAGACATCTGTGCAGCTATGAAGAAAGCATCTGAATCTGGTGATATCAGCAAGACTCTGGGTTACACCGACGAGAAAGTTGTATCAACTGACTTCCGTGGCAATGGCTTTTCATCCATTTTTGATGCCGAAGCCGGCATTGCTCTGGATGGAACTTTCGTCAAGGTTGTTTCCTGGTACGACAATGAATATGGCTACACCTGTAACATGATGCGCTTTGTGCAGCATGTTGCTGCCAACTAATAAGCTTTAAGCTTACAGGTTTTCAGGGCGGGCGATAGCTCGCCCTGTATTCCTAAAAATTATTTGCCAAGCGGGTTGTTCAACGGTTTGGCAAATTGTTTTTTCAAGGTATTGAAACTCGTTGCTGAGTAAAAATTATGGCCATCAAGATTGCAATTAACGGCTATGGACGTATCGGTAGAAATGTATTGCGTGCAGTGTATGAAGCAGGCCGTACCGATGAAATCCAGATTGTAGCGGTTAATGATCTGGGTGATGCCTACACCAATGCGCACCTGACACAATACGATACTGCCCACGGGCGTTTTCCGGGTGAGGTATCTTTTGATGGTGAATATATGGTCGTCAATGGTGATCGTATTCGCGTGTTGTCGGAACGTGATCCATCAAAATTGCCCTGGGCTGAATTGGGTGTTGATGTTGTACATGAGTGCACCGGATTTTTCACCACTAAGGATAAAGCATCTGCTCATCTGAAAGGCGGTGCAAAGAAAGTTATTATTTCTGCGCCCGGCGGTAAAGATATTGATGCGACTATTGTGTTTGGTGTTAATGAAGGTGTTTTGAAATCGTCTGATGCCGTGATTTCCAATGCATCATGCACAACAAATTGTCTGGCGCCCATGGTTAAGCCATTAATGGAAAGAATTGGTATAGAGAAAGGTCTTATGACCACGGTACATTCCTATACCAATGACCAGGTTCTGACCGATGTTTATCACTCGGATTTGCGTCGTGCTCGTTCAGCAACACAATCCATGATTCCGACCAAGACAGGTGCTGCTGCGGCTGTTGGTCTGGTACTGCCGGAAATGAATGGCAAGCTGGATGGTTTTGCGATTCGGGTGCCAACCATCAATGTATCGATAGTGGATTTAACATTCGTTGCTTCACGTGATACCACAGTTGAAGAAGTGAATGCCATTATGAAGGAATCGGCGGATGGCGAAATATTGGGTTACAACGAAGCGCCTCTGGTGTCCGTTGATTTTAACCATACCAGTACAACATCGAATTTTGATGCAACACTGACACGCGTATCTAACGGCAATCTGGTGAAAGTGTGTGCCTGGTACGATAACGAATGGGGTTTCTCCAATCGTATGATCGATACCACTGTTGCGTTAATGAATGCCAATTAAGTTTGGCGCTTTGTAACAAGAATGGTTTGTTGAGCAATGATTGTTTAACAAACTGTTTTTAAAATTTAATTTTCCTTAAGGAGAATCTAATGTCTGTAATCAAGTTGGCTGATCTGGATCTTGCTGGTAAGCGTGTATTGATCCGTGCTGATCTGAACGTGCCTGTGAAAGACGGCAAGGTAACATCCGATGCACGAATTTCTGCATCCATGCCCACTTTTGAACACTGTATCAAGGCTGGTGCCAAGGTCATGGTGATGTCTCATCTTGGTCGTCCAACCGAAGGTGAATGGTCAGAAGAAATTTCACTGAAACCCGTTGCCGACGATCTGGGTAAAAAACTGGGCAAAACTGTGCGTCTGGTGAAAGATTATGTTGATGGCGGCTTTGATGTTGCTGATGGCGAACTGGTGTTGCTGGAAAATGTTCGCGTTAACAAGGGCGAAAAGAAAAATGACGAAGCCCTGTCTAAAAAATATGCCGCCCTGTGTGATGTGTTTGTTATGGATGCCTTTGGTACTGCGCACCGCGCCCAGGCATCCACCCATGGTGTTGCACAATTTGCACCGACCGCCTGCGCCGGTATCCTGTTGACTGAAGAACTGGATGCACTGAACAAGGCGCTGGCAAATCCTGCACGTCCCATGGTGGCCATTGTTGGTGGTTCCAAGGTGTCTACCAAACTGACTGTGCTTGAGTCACTGTCCGAAAAAGTTGACCAGATGGTTGTAGGCGGTGGTATCGCCAATACCTTCCTGAAAGCGACTGGCAAGAATGTAGGTAAATCTTTGTGTGAAGATGATCTAGTACCAACTGCTCAGGCATTGATCGAAAAAATGCAAAAACGCGGCGCCAATATTCCTATCGCGGTTGATGTCGTTTGCGGCAAACAGTTCGACGCCAACGAACCGGCCGTACTGAAAGATGCCGGTGATGTGGCCGATGACGATATGATTTTCGATATTGGTCCCAAGAGTGCACAGGAGCTGGTCGACATCATCATGAAAGCCGGTACTGTGGTATGGAATGGCCCTGTTGGTGTATTCGAGTTTGACCAGTTTGGTGCAGGTACCAAGATGGTGGCGGAAGCCATTGCCAATACCAAGGCATTTACCCTGGCCGGTGGCGGTGACACTATTGCTGCCATCCAGAAATACGACAT
>JBFHPZ010000244.1:0-4694 GCA_041592495.1 Gammaproteobacteria bacterium
AACCCGGCCTTGTCGTTTATAAGCAAATAAAAATAGCGAGAATCAGGCGCTTTGTTCAGCTGCCGCAATATCCGCTCTCACCTTATCCATATCCAGATTTTTCACCTGGCCAATCAATTCTTCCAGCGCCGACTCCGGCAACATGCCCGCCTGGGCAAAGATAATGATCTGTTCACGGAAAATCATTAAGGTGGGGATTGAACGAATCTGGAAATGGGCAGCAATACCCTGTTCAACTTCGGTATTCACCTTGGCAAATACGATGTCGGAATGATTTTCTGACACTTTATCGTAGATGGGGCCAAATGATTTACAGGGGCCGCACCAGGGTGCCCAGAAATCTATGATGACGATATCGTTGCCGGTAACCGTCGATTCGAGATTCTCTTCGCTGAGTTCAATGGTAGCCACAATGGTCTCCTGGTTGGGGCAAGCCTAGCCTGCAAAATAAAAATTATAGCTCATTAATGCTTTCTAATATACCGTGAAAAAATCAAGTTAACTTTGACGCTGGCCATACAATTGTTGATAAAGACCATCCCGGCTCACCAGTTCTTCATGCTCGCCCTCATCAATAATTCTTCCATTATCAAACACATAGGCCCGATCAGCCTGCTTGACCGCGCTCAGGCGATGGGCAATGATCAGGGTCGTTTTACTTTGCAGGAAGGACTGTAATGCCTGGTGCAGGCGGTATTCGGTTTCTGTATCCAGCGCCGAGGTGGCTTCATCCAGAATGACCACCCGAGGATCCATCAAAATCATGCGAGCAATGGCCAGGCGCTGGCGTTGACCACCGGACAAACGAATACCATTGCGGCCCAATATGGTATCCAGGCCATGTGGCAGCTCGGCGATCACCTGTTTCAGCTGGGCGATTTCCAACGCTTGCCACAGCTGATCATCACTGTATTCCCGTCCCAGCCCGAGATTATTGCGCACCGTATCATTGAACAGGGCAGGATGTTGCAATACGGTCGCCACGTTATCGCGAACTATATCCAGTCCAATATCCGTGACCGGCACATCATCGAAATAAAGCTGCCCTGACTGTGGCGGATATAAGCCAAGAATCACCTGCACCAGGGTTGATTTGCCACCACCGCTGGCACCCACCAGTGCGATTTTCTCACCCGGCCGGATATTCAGCGACACATCGTCCAGCACCGGTTCCCTGGAGCCATCACTCGCACCATAAGCAAACCGCACATGCTCCACCCGGATACCGACAGTATGCTTGTTGCGGAATGGATTCTGGCGATGGGGATAAGCAGGCTCACGATGCAGCTGCAGCAGGCGATTCAACCGTGACAGTGCCGCATTGGCTGAAAAATAACTGTACTGAATATTCAGGACTTCCTGCACCGGCGACATCATGAACCAGAGATAGGCATAGACCGCAAACATTTCGCCGATAGTCAAACTGGAAAACACCACCATCAACATACTCACGGCGCGAAATACTTCAAACCCCATGAGAAACACAAAAAAAGACATCTTGTTGGCGGCATCGCTTTTCCAGCTGAAGGCGGATGCGTGCTTCTTCACCCCCTGAGCCTGGTCGATCACTCGCAGGATATAGTGGCGCTCGCGGTTACTGGCGCGGATTTGCTGAATAGCATCCAGGGTTTCACTCAAGGATTGCTGGAACAGTTCAAACGCCGAGTTTTCCTTTTTCTTGAGCTGCTTAACCTTCTTACCCAGCACCGTAGTGAAATAAATCACCAGGGGATTCATGATCAGAATGAACAGGGCCAGCTGCCAGTGCATCCATAATAAAATTGCGGCAACGCCAATCACCATTAACACCGCGACAATAAATTTGCTCAGGGCACTACCGATAAACACATCTATCGCTTCAACATCCGTAACCAGGTGGGATGCCACCGTGCCGCTGCCCAGAGTTTCATATTCCGCCATGGAAATATGCTGCAATCGCTGCAACAGACTGCGGCGTATTCGATAGGTTATATCCTTGGCAACCGAGGTAAATTCACGGGTTTGCCATACCGACAGGGCCATGGCCAGAAAACGTAAAAAAATCGTCAACACCATGATTGCCAACACGTACAACACCGGGCCCTGCCAGCTCTGGGGAAACAGGTCGTTCATGGTGGCCACCATAATACCCGGCTTGTGCAACAGCACTTCATCCACCAGCAAGGGCATCAATAACGGTACAGGCACGCTCAACAGTGCCGCCATAATCGCAATCAGATGGGCATAATACAGGGTGGTTTTATGTTGCCTGGCAATGTTAAGCACATAGGTCCAGGAATAACGACTCACGGAATCGTCAGGTGTTTCAACAGATACAACGGATTGGTTCATGGAATTTGACTTCAGCAACTAGGCTTTGATTAAACTACATTTGTAAGGTGAATACGAGACCCCTAATCAATCTGAACACAAGCGGCTAATTATCCACGGTTATGCAGAAACGAGCATCGATATGAGCAACATTCTTGTGATCGACCAGGGTACCCATGCCAGTAGGGCAGTGCTGGTTTCTGCCGATGGCCAGATTATTGATCATGCCGAAAAAACCATCTCACTGAATCGCATCAACCATGAAATGATTGAACAGGATGGTGAAGCAATTCTGCAATCCATCCATGAATCGGTCTCACAACTCAACCCAGCTGAATTACGTAAAACGTCTTACGCAGCTTTAACCACACAACGCTCCACCATGATGGCCTGGCACAGCAAAACGCTGCGCGCCTTGACACCCGCCATCAGCTGGCAGGATCGCCGTAGCCAGGATGAACTCGTTACATTTCAGGCCTATGCGGAAGAAGTTAAAGCCATCACCGGCTTACCTTTGTCACCCCATTACGGTGCCGGTAAATTGCGCTGGCTATTGCATCATAACGATCAGGTGAAAACAGCCTTGCAGGATAAAAACCTGCGCATGGGGCCTCTGGCCAGTTTTTTATTAAACAATTTGCTGGATCAGGATGGCAACAAACTTGATCACAGCAATGCCCATCGCAGCCTGCTGTTCGATTTACATCAGCTTGATTGGTCACCCCGGTTGTTACATCTGTTTGGCATCCCCGTGGAAACCTTGCCGCAATGCACGCCAGTTATTCACAACTACGGGAAACTCAGACAATACGATATCCCTTTAGTTTGCGTTTGCGGTGATCAGAATGCCGCCCTGCACGGTCAGGGTGTAACAGCACCGGGAACTGCCATGATCAATATCGGCACCGGGGCTTTCATTCTAAGCCCCTGTGACAGGGCCATTGTGGATACGCCCTTGTTATGCGGCATAGCATCGAGCACAGAGCAGCAATGCCAGTATCTGCTGGAAGGCACAGTCAATGGCGCAGGTGCCGCACTGGATTGGGCGCAGCAACACTATCCACAGACCGATGTATTTAAACATTTGCCCGACTGGTTAGAAACCGTGACGCAACCACCGCTATTTATTAATACCGTAGGCGGGATAGGTTCCCCATGGTGGCAAAGTGGCATGCCAGCTCAATTTATTAATGATTCAGGCTCATCGATTGCCGAGTACTATGTCGCCATTATCGAGAGCATTGTGTTTTTACTGCAACACAATATCGAAATCCTGCAACAGAAAATGCAGTTACAGCAACTCCAGGTGAGCGGTGGTCTGTCACAACTCGATGGACTGTGCCAGAAACTGGCGGACATCAGTCACCTGCCGGTGACACAATCGCAGCAAACCGAAGCCACAGCACTGGGAGCTGCCTGGCTTGCTGCGGGCAGTCCACCCAACTGGTTCGGCATGTTACAGCAGCCGATTTTTTCGCCTATGCACAATCCGCAATTGCAAATCCGCTATCAAACATTTACCAAAGAAATACGCAGACGTCGAAATTCAGTCTAAACTCAAATTAAGATGAACAAGGAACAACAACAACGAGGCTCATACGACATGGCCATACCCCATCTGGTTGCCCATCGCGGTTTTATGGAAAGCTATCCAGAAAATACCCTGCTGGGTTTAGAAGCGGCCCTGCAATGTGGAGCCGGTTATATTGAATTTGACGTGCAATGCACTGCCGATGGCAGGCTCATTGTTTTCCATGACGTTGAACTCAAACGCACCACCGGCATCACCGGCAATATTTTTGATATGAGTTTCGATGAATTGAAAAACATTCGCGCCCACGAACCCGAGCGTTTTTCACTGGCGTTTTTTAATGAACGCATTCCCGGCCTGGGTGACGTGGTACGTCTGTTACAGCATTACCCAAAAGCCATGGCATTCGTTGAAATAAAACCGGAAAGCATTGATCGCTTTGGCATGGAAAACATCATGCCGACCTTGCTCAAGGAACTGGAAATCATCAACAAACAATGCATTATTATTTCCTATGACCTGAATGCATTGATTTACACTCGTAAGCACAGCGACTTTTTAACCGGCTGGGTACTGACCCAGTATGACGAAAAAAGCATGGCACAGGCCAATGAAGTCAAACCGGATTATCTCATCATTAATCATCGTAAATTACCACTGAATGAAGAACCCTGGCCTGGTAACTGGCACTGGATGGTTTACGATGTTACCGATCCCGAACTTGCGATTCATTATTCCAGCTACAACATTCCGTTAATTGAAACACGGGATATTTGTACCATGCTGGAACACCCGCTGCTGGCACTCAATATCCAAACACATGATCTATGATGTCATCATTGTAGGGGGCGGC
>JBFHPZ010000245.1:0-4672 GCA_041592495.1 Gammaproteobacteria bacterium
GAAACCCGGCAAGGCAGTGTTACACATGGAATTCACACCACGCGGCGATCAATTATGGATGTCGGTAAGGGATGAAGATCGTGTGGATATTTATGACACCGAAACCTTTGAGAGAATAAAATCATTACCGGTGGATAAACCCAGCGGAATTTTCTTCACCAATCGCGCCCATGAGATTGGTCTTTAACAAATACTCTACACACGAGGTGAGATAATCACCTCGTGTAACAATAAAGCCTTAACTATTACCCACATCATATTTATTTAAATCAAAATCCTTAATTAATAGCCCAGATATTCGCCCGAATGTTGATCATGCTCAGTTCAGCTTGTTTACCTATGATGGAAAATGTTTTTGTTGTTATTATCACTCTTGTCGTTTGATACGCCCAGTCACAGGAATTATTTAACCCTGAAACCCAGAGATACCCGTTTAAGGAACTAAAATGAACAATGTAAATCGATTGCCTTTCATGTTTATTTTTGGCCTGCTTTTCAGTTTTGATATTGAGGCTGCAAATCTATCACTGGAACAACAACTGGGTAAGCTGCTGTATACCGATAAAGCTCTTTCCCTGAACGGTAATCAATCCTGTGCCAGCTGCCATAGCCTGGATGCAGTCAGAATCGCGAAAAATAACAGGGTATTACCCGCACCAGGCTTTGTCGATCCGGATAATGTTGCTTCCGGTAGCGCCACGTCAGCCGGCTCTATTCAGGGGGCTTTCGGTCGTCTAAATACACCGAGTGCAGCTTATGCCAGTTTCAGTCCACGACCTTTTATTGATGAAGAAGGTTTATTTGTCGGCGGACAATTCTGGAATGGTCGCGCTGCCAATCTGCAGGAACAGGCAAAAGCCCCCTTGCTTAACCCTGTTGAAATGGCCATGCCGAGTCAATGGGCAGTGATATCCGTCATTAAAAATAATGATCAATATGTCGACCTGTTTAATCAGGTATATGGTTTTGATCTCGACAAAGTCCCTGCAAACACCATGGCGCCCAACGATGACAATGCACCTGTTTCTGTAACCAAAGCCTATGATTTACTGGCTCAAGCCATTGCTGCTTTTGAAAAAAGTCGTGTGTTCAATGCATTCACTTCCAAGTTTGATTTTGTTTCTGCCGGTAAGACAAGTTTTTCTGAACAGGAACAACGTGGTTTTGAATTATTCAAGGACAAGGCCAAATGCTCCCTTTGCCATCCTGTAGATCCTGTCACTGGCCCGGATGGTAAAACCTATCCATCTGTATTTACTGACTTTACCTATGACAATCTGGGTCTGCCGCGCAACACGCGTATTCCTGGAAATCCCGAACCGGATACAGGTTTAGCAGCCACTACGGGCAAGGCAGAAGACAAAGGCAAACACAAAGTCATGGGGCTGCGTAACATCGAACTCACGCCACCTTATGGCCATAACGGCGTTTTCGCCACACTGGAAGAAATCGTGAATTTTTACAATACACGTGATATTGCATCCAAAGCCTGGGCTCCTGCAGAAATTACCGTCAATGTGAATACAGAAGAATTAGGCAATTTGGGATTAACTGCCAGCGAAGAAGCTGACCTGATAGCATTCATGAAAACCCTTACAGATAATTACCCGGAATGGGGGCAGGACCCCAAAGTCCCGGTTGGCACGCCATCGCCCTACTAAAGCTATCTTGTAGAAAAATAAAATGCACCTGATTACTTCTTTTTGATAAATTTTCCTGCATTATCATAGTAGTTTGTTCCTTTATTATCGTTGAGATAATTATGCCCAATCCATTTCACCTGGCCATACAGGTACGTGATATAGCCGAAGCACGACAATTCTATGTTGATGTTCTAGGATGCAGCGAAGGTCGTAGCGCTGAAACCTGGGTGGATTTCAATTTGTATGGACATCAACTGGTCTGTCATTTAAATCCAGCGCTGGGTAAACAGGGAAAAATTTTATCGGTTTATAATCCGGTAGATGGACATGGTGTTCCCATACCGCACTTTGGTGTAGTACTTGACATGAATGCCTGGCAACTACTTGCAAATAAACTTCAATTACAGAATATCGACTTTATCATTGAGCCCTATATCCGCTTTCAGGGTTTACCGGGTGAACAGGCAACTTTATTCTTTCTCGATCCCAGCGGTAATGCGATTGAATTCAAGGCATTCAGAAATATCGAGCAGGAATTATTTGCCATTTAGAAAAAAATGCCAGCAGCTTCTATAATTTCAACATAGCTACCTAAAAGAGCTGAAATATGCACAACGATCAACTGGAACATTGGCTAAAAACCGCTCCGGAAAATATCGATGACTGGCTGGAGGAAGGACTGCGCATTGGCGTCGAGGCATTTAATATGCACATGGGAATCGTGAGTGATATCCAGGGCGATCGCTATATTATCAAAGCCGTATATTCCAAGCTGGGTGATATTTTTACTCCCGGTCAGGAGTTTGAATTATCCAACACCTATTGCGCAGCCGTTAGTCACTCCCATAGAACCATCACCTATAAACAGGTTGGTGCCATTCCAAGCATGATATTGCATCCGGTCTATGTTGCGGTTCAACTGGAATCCTATATTGGCACTCCCCTGTATGATCTGAACAAACATTTCATCGGCACCCTCAATTTTTCATCCCATGCCATTCGTCGCAATGAATACGTTGCTGAAGAAATCGCACTGATTGAACGCATGGCTAATAAAATATCTCAGGTCCTTAGTCACAAGGACTAAAGAAATAATCGTATGAATGCTTTCAGCTGGTCAACTCTGTTTCAGGCCATGGGTGGCCTTGGGTTGTTCCTGCTGGGTATGATAATCATGACCGATGGCTTGCGCTCACTCGCGGGTAATGCCATGCGTTCTGCCCTGATGCATTTCACCAAGAGCCCCACCACCGGTGCTATCACCGGCGCTATTGTCACTGCCATTTTACAATCATCCAGTGCTACCACTGTTGCCGCCGTCGGATTTGTTGGCGCGGGGTTAATGAATTTTTCCCAGGCACTGGGTATTATTTTTGGCGCCAACATCGGAACAACCTTTCGTGGCTGGATTATTGTACTGGTGGGTTTCAAATTGCAGTTGGGCCTGATCATGATGCCGTTGGTTTTACTGGGCTCGATCGTGCGCTTGTTTAGCCGTGGACACATGGCACATGCCGGTTACACAATTGCGGGTTTCAGTTTAATTTTTGTTGGTATTGATCTCATGCAACAGGGCATGGGTGGATTGCAAGGTGTGGTGACACCGGATGATTTCCCATCTGATACGTTTAGTGGACGCTTGCAACTGGTTGCCAGTGGAATTCTGATTACACTGGTAACACAATCATCCAGCGCCGGTGTCGCTGCATCACTCACAGCTCTCTATGCCGGCGCTATTAATTTCAACCAGGCTGCAGCACTGGTCATTGGCATGGATGTGGGTACAACAGTGACTGCTGCCATGGCTACCATTGGCGGCACTGTAGGATCGAAACGCACCGGATTTTCCCATGTGATATATAACCTGCTCACTGGTCTCGGTGCATTATTATTTCTTACACCCTACACCCTGATGTGGGAATGGCTGGCACCGGGTGAAATCATCAATCATGCTGAATTTGCACTGGTTGCATTTCATTCCACATTCAATGTACTGAGTGTACTTATTATCCTGCCATTTGCTAAACCCTTTGCCCGTTTGGTGGAAACCCTGATCCCGGAAAAAGCGCCAATTTATACCCATGGCCTGGAAAAGAATTTATTGAAAGAACCCGGCATTGCCATTACCGCCAGTCAATCTGCTATCAAGAATGAATTACTTGCATTGATAAGCTATGCCAAGGCGCAACTCTCGGGCACTTCCCTCGACCGAGAAGTAAATTTACACGAATTACAAATGGCGCTGCATCAAACCCATGAATACATAGACCAGATTCATCTCACCGATAGCAGTGGCCCTGAGTGGGAACGTCTACTCGCCATAGTTCATTGTCTTGATCATATGCAACGTCTGCATGAACGTTGTGATGAGGATGCCGGCCGTGCAGTTGCAGCGAGGCGTCTTGAAGCACTGTCTGCGGTGGTACATGACACCAGAACATCAATCGATGAAATCATATATGCCATTGCCAGTAATAATTATGAACAGGCATTGTCTCTGGCTGACCAAAACCTGAAGATGATTAACAGCCAGGCAGAACCCTTACGGGAAGCATTTATGCACAAGATTGTTATTGGAAAAATGAATGTACGAGAAGCAACGGAAGCGTTGGAAGCCATTCGCTGGTTATTGCGGGTTAGTACACACATCTCACGTATTGTGTTTCACCTTAAACGTACTCACACACAAAACCAGAGATAATGAATCATATTATTAGCCACCGGCATTTTCACTGGGCATCTGCGCTCACATAAAACCATACAAAATTCATTGAATGGATCACCTCAGCTTAAGACTATAGTGTTCTATACTTAATACTGATGCCGGAAATTTAGGTTTTTCGCATAATGACACTATTCCCTTACTCGCCATAACATGCACTGTTTTGGATCAATTTCGTCAATCGGCATACACCCCTCGCGGAGAAAATGATGCCAGGTAAGAAAACTCCCACAGATATAGTGTATGAATTACACACATCAGGCAAAGCCATCTCAATGCTCGATCTGTGGCGAAGTGCCGTAGAATC
>JBFHPZ010000246.1:0-4653 GCA_041592495.1 Gammaproteobacteria bacterium
CGTATGGATGTTGCGCTGGAAAAGCTGAAGCCTGCGCCGCCGGACGTTTTCAACCACAACCTGGAGACCGTGCCGCGTCTTTACCGCAAGGTGCGTCCGGGTGCGGACTACTCCTGGTCGCTCGATCTGATCCGCCGCTTCAAGGCCGCCCACCCGGAGCTTCCTACCAAGTCTGGACTGATGCTGGGTCTGGGGGAGGAACGAGAGGAAATTATTCAGGTGCTGAGAGATCTTCGCGCCCACGACTGCGACATGCTCACACTTGGCCAATATCTTCAGCCCAGTGTGCATCATCTGCCGGTAAAGCGTTATGTAACACCTGATGAGTTTGACCAGTTAAAACAGATTGCAACAGACCTGGGGTTTGATCAGGTGGCCAGTGGTCCCATGGTGCGCTCGTCTTATCATGCGGATTTGCAGGCGAGTGGACAGTTTTAATTGCTTCCCTGTCTTATTTTATATTGTTAATGTTTGCCTGATAACGTAACAGTTGTTCGCGTATTTGTTGATAGTCTTCCTGGAGCTGTGGGTAGGTGTCCTCATATGCTTTTAGATTCTGGCTATGCGCCATTTTTTCCATCTTCTCAGCCAGTGTTGCCAGTGAATTAGCGCCCACATTTCGGCTGCTGGATTTTAATGAATGAGCATGGCGTTCCAGTGTGGATGTATCACCTGTTCTGATTAATTCAGGAAGTTCATCAAGTATTTTGTCTGAGCCTTCAATATAGGCAGGGATCAGCTCCATGAATAGATTGTCCATCATGTTCTTCAATCGTTCAAGGTGTGCTGTGTCAAGTGATAGAGCCTGAAGCACGTCAGTGCTTGTTGTAATCTCAGCCGAAGAGGTATGGTCTTGCTTGAAGGGTAGCCAGTGCTTAAGTTCATGCTGTAAGCGATTTTGTTCAATGGGTTTGTGCAGGCATGCGTTCATTCCTGACTGAATGCAGCGATTGATATCCTCTGGCAAAATATTGGCAGTGATGGCAAGCACAGGAATGTTCTTGTCATATTTTCGAATGATTTCTGTAGCGCTATAGCCGTCCATGACCGGCATTTGGCAATCCATGAATATTAAATCAAAATTACCCTGCTTGTATTTCTCAATTGCAATCTTCCCATTCTCGGCAAGAGTTATCGTCAGGCCAAGATTGGATAACATGTTTTTTGCAACAATGGCATTTACGTAATTATCTTCGACCAAGAGGGCGTTGCCGCTAAATATTAGTTTCTCTTCCGGAGCAATGAAGCTGTTAAATAGTTCTGTGGATTCTGAGAGTGGTAGCTCCACATGCAGCCAAAAATTAGAACCCTTATTTACAGTTGAGTTAACCCCTATTTGTGCGTGCATTAGATCTGCCAGGCGTTTACAAATTGCCAGACCCAGACCACTGCCGCCATAACGACGAGTTGTGCTGGCGTCAGCCTGTGTAAATGGATTAAAAATATGTTCAAACTGATCGGCAGGAATGCCAATGCCGGTATCTTTAATTTCGATTGACAGCTTTGCGGAATCAATTTGTCTGGAAAGGCATTTTACACTGATATTGATGTGGCCTTCTTCAGTGAACTTGATTGCGTTATTTACCAGGTTAAGCATTATCTGTCGTATTCGCATACTGTCGCCAATGAAATGGCGAGGTGTATTATCCGGGTAATCAAGTTGCAATAAGATACCTTTGCTTTCTGCACGGTTACTCATGAGTTGAATGAGCTGGATGCATAACGTATATAAATCAAAAGCATGAGGTTCAAGTTGCAGGCGTCCTGATTCAATGCGTGAAAAATCAAGTACATCATTAATTTGAAGTAATAGAACTTCACCAGATTGCAACATGGCATCAACATATTCTTGCTGTGTTTGATCCAGTTTTGTACCGCTGAGTAGTTGCGCCATGCCTAGCAGGCCATTCATTGGTGTGCGAATTTCATGGCTCATGGTGGCAAGAAATTCGGACTTGCTTCGTGAGGCTTCTTCTGCACGATGTCTGGCTTCAATGATTTCTGCTTCATATTTTTTTCGCTCGGTGATGTTTCGAAAAATAATGACGGCGCCTGTGATATTGTTTTGTTCGTCATATATAGGAGTCGATGTGTATTCGACGGGAATGCTGTATCCATTTTTATGCCAGAACACTTCTTTGTCAGATGAGGTGGTAATGCCTTTGGTATAAGCCTGGTATATTTTGCATTCTTCCGGTGGATATGTACTGCCATCGGGGTAATGATGGTGAATGAGTGCGTGTTGGGGGTTGTTAATCATTTCTTCTTCTGTAAAGCCGGTCATTTCCAGGGCTGCCTGATTGGCAAAAATAGTACGTCCTCTGATATCTACGCCATAAATTCCTTCAACCGTGTTGCTTAATATTTGTTCCAGTTCATCCTTGGTGGTTTTAAGCTCAGCTGTTCGTTTTTCTACAAGGTTCTCAATCAGGATACGGCGATGACTGCTGCCTATAACATAAGCCGCAATCAACAGGGTGAATAAAGTGCCTGCAGTAAAGAAAATTGCTGACTGGATTCCAGGGCGTTCAGATAAATTTGTTGAATAGTCATCAAACTGGAGCTGCCAGGTACGCCCGGCAAAATCGAGTTGTGATGTGTAACTGAAAAGAGCCGGAGCCGAATTATCAAAAGAATGCCATAGATAGATCTTGGGTGAGTTCTGTGGAGGTGACTGCTTATAGCCGTTATTGTCGATAATAATGGCTGGTGTGATGTCGCTAACAGAGATATCGAAGTTGGATTCTTTCTGTTGTGGGACAGCCAGGGTAAAGATTTGATTGAGCGGAAATTCAGCGACAATAAATCCCCGGAAACGTTGACGACGCAGTTCGATAGTGTTCAGAGGGGCAATGCTGTTATATACCGGCGTGAAAACCGTGAACAGATATTGATGTGTTTCATTTTCACCAGGATAAAACTTGCTTGCTACAGGTAGGCCACTGTCACGTGCTCTGGACATTGCTTGCAGGTATTCTGCATTAGACGCATAGTTAAACCCTAGCCTGATATCATTCTTTTGCATGGGTTCAATATAGGCGGCGGGAAAATATTCGCTATGGGGATCTGCAACTATCCTGTTACCGTATTTGTCGCGCTGGTAAATCATGTACTGACTGAAACCATCGTCACGAGTTTGTTGCTCGTGAATGGCACGTTCAATGTTCGAAATGCGCGGAGCCCACGAAATGGATTCAATATCGGTATGGTTGTTAAGTAATGTTCTTGTATAAATCTGGAAGTCGTAACGATCTACATAGCTGGAAGTCAGATAAAAATTACGCAGACCATCAAGTCGCTCCAGATGGTTGTTGAATGCCTGTTTGAACTGAGCCTCATAAAGTGAGGCCTGTTTCTCCATTTTTTGTCGATAGGTGTGTAATTCCGACTGGTATATCCGGTAGGTGGTAAATCCCGTGATAGCCAGACAGACGGCAATGAGAAAGGCCAGGCTAAGTTGGTCGTTTCTGCTTAAGTTAAAGAAAAAGTGCTTTTGCAGGTGAATTTGTTCCTGGCGAACGGCCATCAAGATGTATCCAGAAGAGTCGAATTGATTTTATATATGAGCATAGATGAATCAGATCTCTCTGCAACAGCTACAGGGGGATTATCCCAAATTTCTCACCAGGCCGGCTCATCTGTATAATGGGCTGAAAATTTAACAGACGGGAATAACCATGCCTTTGATTCGTCCATTCGCCGGCCTGCGTCCGGTAGCCGACCACGCTGAAGATGTTGTCGCACCTCCCTATGATGTTCTAAACAGTGCCGAAGCGCGTGAACGTGCGGCGGGCAAACCGTGGAGTTTTTTACATATCTCCAAGGCCGAAATCGATTTGCCTGAAGATACAGACCCTTACGATAGCAAGGTGTACGCAAAGGCTGCAGAAAACATGCATAAAATGATTGATGCAGGCATTCTAGTGCGCGATAAGGCGCCCTGTTACTATGTTTATCGCCTGACCATGGGCCAGCACGTGCAAATCGGCCTGGTGGCTGCGGCATCGGTAAAGGATTATGACAGCAACCGGATTCGCAAGCACGAGTTCACCCGTCCAGCCAAGGAAGATGATCGTGTGCGCCAGATTGAGGCGCTTAATGCACAGACAGGCCCGGTGCTGCTGGCGTATAAGTCCGAGCCGGCGCTGGATAATCTGCTGGCTCAAGTTGCCAAGGGCAAACCGCTTTATGACCTTAAAGCAGATGACGGGATAGGCCACACCTTCTGGATGGTAGAAGATGAATCGATCATCAATCAATTCAGTGCCGGATTTGATGCCATGGACGCCATTTATATTGCCGATGGACATCATCGTTCTGCTGCAGCTTCACGTGTCGCCACAAAAAAAGCAGGGGGCGAGAATGATATGAGCCAGTATTTCCTGTCGGTGATTTTTCCACACAATCAAATGAAAATACTGGATTACAATCGTGTAGTGACTGACCTGAATGGCCTGAGCAAGGATGAGTTTCTTGCCAGGGTGAAAAACAGTTTCAGTTGCGTTAAGGAGGACAAACCCGTATCACCCGGCAAGGCAAATGAGTTTGGCATGTATCTGTCCGGTGAATGGTATCGTCTTGCTATTAACCCATCGCTTATACCGACCGATCCGGTTAAACGACTGGATGTGTCATTACTGGCGGATAATTTAC
>JBFHPZ010000247.1:0-4650 GCA_041592495.1 Gammaproteobacteria bacterium
AGATGAAAAATACCAGATAGGCAAGGATGACAATGCAGAAATCAGAAACAACCAGTCGATTCGGGTAATGGTGATATCCGCACGTTTTATATATGCCAGGCAAGCAATAAAAACAGTGATGCTGGCTGAAACTCCAATCGGCCAGGCACCAACGCCACCCTTATCATCCAGCACAGCCAGAAACACAATAAAGGTGGTAATGCCCCAAATCATCCAGGAAAACACATGGGGTTTTGTTTCACCCAGCATAATAGAACGTATATATGGATAAAATCCGAAAAATGTAATTGCGATAGCACAGGCACTCAATATTTCTTTATACAGCATGACGTGTGCGCATATGAAACTACAACTTCCATATTATTTCGTTACGTAATCTTTCAACAATATCCACAACAGGCCCGGCGACCATGGCATAAACAAAAACACCGCTGCCATTCTCAACACATTTAACAGCCGCCCTGTTATCGTTAAAGTTGCCGTATATGTAAGTGCCATTTTTTACTATCGCTGTAAAACCCAAGGACTTTAAAATACTTTCACCTTTTAATGCACATATGTCAGGAGTAAGGTCCAGTTTCTTATGATCCGACCATATATGCGGAGGCTTAACCGGTACGATTGTAAATTCATCTTTATGTTTTGTATTGCTACATCCGGCCATCAGTAGCACAAGAGATATTGTCAATATTTTCATTCTTATTCCTGATTAATGTATCTCGGACACTGCAACCATATAATTCTTACCATAGAATTTCGCACACTTTGGACAGGTGGTATAAAAGAAGTACGTCTTCAACACCTGCTTACCTTTGCTTTCCACAATGGATTCCATTTCCTTTTCCCATTTGGGTGCATTTCTGTATGGCCCTTCAAACACTTTTGTCATGAAGTCACCGGACAACTTCACCATTTCCTGTCCCGACACATCTTTGGTCACAGCAAAATAATGTTCACTGCGCCAGGCAGATGGATCATGCGACAACACAATAAATTGCTCCATATTCTGAGCCTGCGCGTCTTCTAAAGCTTTTAAGATAGCAGGAAATACAGAGCCCATATTAATGGGAATATGAAACAGACTTCGGGTTTCAGCTTTGACGAATAATTTATCTTTGAAGTGTAGCTCCTGTTCATCCCATCCTTCAGGCTTGAATCTTGGGCAACAATTGGTTGGATTATCACTGGCATCGTATAGCGGCAGAGCATTCGTTTCCATCAACTATCTCCTTAACATTTTTATACAACCCAAAAGTTATAATACTCGCCTGCATGCTCGACGGCAAAAGTGAAATAAGATAGCCATGACAAACGGATTATCTAGGTCAACGAAATAAAACCAGATTTGTAGCGCAATAAGATTCAATGCCTATGTGATGGATGATGTGTAAGCTGATCCCAGATCAGCCGTTGATAACCAGCAGGTTTTCCAGTTTATTTGCATTCACAATGAGATCTGCAACCGTGTATTTATCCAGCACACGGTAAAATGACTCCTGCGCCTCACGCAGTATGCCAGTCAAACGACAGGCAGACAGAATCTTGCACTGACAATTACCCTTGTTAAAACACTCCGCCAGTGCCGTGTGCTTTTCCGTATCCCTGATCAGCTTGCCGATATTGATGTCTTCTGGATTAATTGCCAGTTTGATACCCCCTCCTTTGCCACGCTGGGTTTCTATATACCCCTGCTGCCCCAGGTAATGAATTACCTTGGTGAGGTGATTTCGAGAAATATCATAGCGTTGCGCCAATTCCCCCACGGTGGTGGACTGTTCCGGGTGAATTCCCATAAAAATCAATACCCTAATGGTGTAATCGGTAAAGGTAGTAAGCCGCATGGAACACATCCTTAAATATGTATCTGATATATTGATTATGACCCAGAGCCGTGCTAAATTAAATATACATTTCATATATATCTTTTGGATTACTCGAATATGACACTAGATCAGGCCACAAAACAGCACATCCAAGATGCGGTTTTTCAGGCACTGCAACGGGTTATTGATCCGGAAGTCGGGGTCAATGTTGTTGACCTGGGCCTGATTTATGAAGTCACAGTGCAGGACCAGCGCGTCGATATTGCCATGACCATGACTACACCGGCCTGTCCGATGAGCAATCATCTGGTCAATGAGGCATATGAAACTGTCGGCGCAATACTGGATGCAGCTTTTGCACTGGATATCAAACTGGTCTGGGAGCCACACTGGAATCCGGACATGATGTCAGACAAAGCCAAAGAAATATTGGGATGGAAGTAAACAACCTATCAATCAGCCCACTGGAGTACCAGCCATGAGTAATGTAAAAGCAAACGCCACTATTGATGTACGAACCATTGAACCAAGACATCGTCATCCACTTATTTTCAATACCTTTGAAGAACTGGCGCCTGGTCAGTTTTTGTTACTGGTCAATGATCATGATCCAGCGCCTTTGCATTATCAGTTCCTGGCGGAAAGACCCGATCAGTTTTCCTGGGAATATGTGGAGAAAGGTCCCGAGGTCTGGCAGGTACACATCACCAAAAACGCCGTGTAATTATTTAATGAGCCAATCGCATGTGGAACGATCTTAAACCTGCTTACCGCTTTCCCCTGTTGTTTCTCGGCATGCTTTCTCTTGTGGTGGGCATACTGGCCGGAATAGGAAGGCTTGGCGTTATGATGCCGACGCTTGCACTGGATCAGATGGCATATCACGGCGTACTCATGGTGCCGGCATTCTTTGGAACCGTCATAGGTCTGGAACGCGCCGTTGCTATTGGGCAACGTTGGGCTTATATCGCGCCACTGCTGAGTGGTATCGGGGGTGGCCTGCTCATCACGGGCACCTCCCCCGGTGTCGCCCTGTTTCTACTGTTAATCAGTAGCGTAATTTTTATTCTGGCTTCACTTCAGGTTATAAGAATCCAGAATGCAATGCATAACTGGATACTGGTGGCCGGTGCCCTGAGTCTGGTCATCGGTAACCTACTATTATTCAATGTTTTGCCCATCAATACCGTTATGCTCTGGTGGATCACATTTTTATTGTTAACCATAACCGGTGAGCGTCTCGAATTAAGTCGTCTGGCAATACAGGGAAATAAAAAAAGACTGTTACTCGCCATATTGTGTTTGTTGCCGGTTTTAGGCGCCGTGGTAAACAGCACAATAAATGCAAAAGCAGGTATGGTTATTTTTAGTCTGGGACTTGGAGCCATTGCACTCTGGCTGTTGATGTTTGATATTGCGCGACGTACGGTATTGCTTACAGGTTTAACTCGATTTACAGCGGTATGCATGCTGACCGGTTATGTCTGGTTATTGATATCAGCATTATTATTGACAGGTTTTGAATTGGGCTGGAACAGCTTCAGCCGGGATGCAGCACTTCACAGCTTCTTCCTTGGCTTTGTGTTTTCCATGGTAATCGGTCATGCACTAATCATCTTCCCTGCGGTAACAAACCTGAAAATACCTTACTCACCTTTTCTCTATCTGCCGTTACTGGTGCTGCAAATAACACTATTGCTACGTATCTTCGCCAGCATCAATGCCAACAGCTCACTACTGACTCAGTCCGGAACTGGAAATGGCATTGCCCTTGTGCTGTTTATCCTTACCCTGGTGCAGCGCATTGTTGCAGGCCTTACTCAAAAAACCATGGCAAGAGCCCAACAAACTTCAAACGTGAGGTAATTATCATGAAAGAGACTATTACACAGCAAATCCATAATGAGCATGGTTATTTACTAAACCTATGCGATCAACTTGAATCGTTCCTGGACTGCATAAACGAAAATAATATTAGCACTGACAATGAATATTTACGTTGCAATGAACTTATTGATGATTTGCGCTATGTGTTGATTAACATCCATCATCCAAAAGACAGACAATTAACAGATAGCATAGGTAAAGCAGATTCAAACAAACTATGGATAGGTTTACTGCATAACTTCCATTACCCAGCCTCGATGGAAACCCTCAATGATTTCGACAAAGTCGTTAAAGCCGCGACAAAAGGATCAATCATCAGCAAAGAGGTCATTTACAACCAGGGATTAAAAACAATCCAACATCTTCGGCTGGCTATCGACTTTGAAGAACAAGTCTGCCTGCCTTATGCCGAAGGTCATTTAAATAAATCTTTATCACATGAAATAAAAAACAGCCCTGATATTAACTTACATTAACAGGTAAACACAGATTCAGACTCGAATTACATCGGCAACACGAAAATGAGTTTATGACCATGAAACGTGATAAGAACCTCAGAAATCTCTCATCGGATCATCATCAGGCACTAAACCTGACCCGTAAAATATTCAACGCCATTAAAGATCATAAAGACAGCCCGGAATTTATTTCGCAAGTAAAAATAATTTTTCAAAATGACCTTTCGCCACATTTTGCTATCGAAGAAGAAGCCATCTTACCCGAGTTGGTTAAAGCTGGTGAGGTCTCACTGGTAAACAAAACACTCGAAGATCATTCTGAGTTAAAGATGCTGATATCAAGGCTTGAAAAGCCGGGATATTTAAGCGTGTTTGCCGAGCGTCTGAAAGCCCACGTAAAGTTTGAAGAAAAAGAATTATTTGAAGCCTGCCAAAATAACCTGGATGAAGCCGCGCTGGATAGAATTGGCCATTATTGTGAT
>JBFHPZ010000248.1:0-4641 GCA_041592495.1 Gammaproteobacteria bacterium
ATCACCGGTTCATTCAAACCCCGTGGTGCCTTTAACAAAATGCTGCAATTAACACCGGAACAATGCGCTGCCGGTGTTGTTGCCGCCTCCGCTGGTAATCATGCACAAGGCGTAGCCTATGTTGCTCGTCAGCTTGGTATAACTGCAACCATTGTGATGCCGGAAACAACACCACTGGCAAAAATTCGCGGCACCGAAGAACTGGGCGCAAACATAGTCTTGCATGGCAGTCGTTATGCAGAAGCTTTTGAAAAAGCCAGTGAATTGCAACAACAGCATGGTTATACCTTTATCCATGCATTCGATGATCCTGAAATTATTGCCGGACAGGGTAGTGTAGGCCTGGAAATACTGGAACAGGTGCCGGACCTGGATATGTTGATCGTGCCCATTGGCGGTGGTGGTTTGATTAGCGGATGTGCTATTGCGATTAAACAAACACGGCCCGATGTTCGCATAATCGGTGTACAGGCCGAACGTATTCCCTCCATGAAAAACAGTATCACTGCAGGTCATGTTGAAACCTGTCATCCAGCTAATACCATTGCCGATGGCATCTCCATTACCAAAGTAGGAGAGCATACATTTCCATTAGTTAGTCAGTATATCGATGAGGTAGTAACGGTTAGCGAAGAACAAATTGCCAGTGCCATTATGATATTACTGGAACGGGAAAAAACCTTAACCGAAGGTGCCGGTGCGGTTGGTTTTGCGGCTCTGAGTCATGCCTGTATCGACAAGCTTAAAGATAAAAAAATTGTTATCGTCCTCAGCGGTGGCAACATCGACATGACCATGTTAACGGTGATTTTGGAACGTGGCATGGAAAGCGATGGTCGCATGGCACGCCTTAAAGTTGTTATTCCTGATAAGCCCGGCAATATTGCCAAACTTGCAACACTGGTTGCAGCTCAACATGCAAATATCCTCGAAATATATCAGCATCACTCCGTAAGCGAAGTGGATATTGGCGAAACCGAAGTGGAAATGGTGCTGGAAGCAAAAGGCAAAGAACATATCGATGCCATTATCGAATCAATCGAGCAGTGTGGCTACACCATTAAGTTGAAAAGAAAATAATCAATCATGCCTTAAATAACATCTGGCCCCGTCATCCCGAGCGTAGTCTATGGATCTTAACTGTATGAAAATAAAACAGGGCCAAGACATAATGCCACTCTAATTAACTGAGACAATATCAATCTGAATATCCTTTAAAGCAAGTCTGACACCTGTTTTCCCCGCCATGTATCTACCAGATGAGTTTGAAGTAACAGTAACAGGTGAGTAAGGATATTTTTTGCTCTTATTCAATAGATAACAGCTTTTTTCAGTTTCAATTCAGCTTTCTTTAGTAATCTTGTAAATAGAAAATCCTTACTATTAACAGATAATGCAAGGTTCTCATGAACAGGAAGCTGCATATCTGACTCAGGGTACCGGACTTTCTCGCATACGGGGTCGGGGTTAGATCACAGATTTCGCTGTTATTAGATGCCCAGCAATCTACCCGGTGGTAATTGTTGGGCTTCACAAGTTCAGCGCCAACCTACGTTAAAACACTGAGTAAAACCGGGCAAATGAGTCAATGTTTCTAATATTGGAAGCAATTGCTTATTGCACCAATGCCGTTAAGTTAAGAGGGTGCAGGTCCGAATTAATTCGGACAAAAACGAATAAACGTTCATTCTGTGCGAATAAATTCGCACCTACAAATGCATTCTTACCTTAACTTAACGGCATTGTCTCTGATACCTGTTTTTCTAAACAACTGAGCTTTGTATTGAGAGGTGTATTATGAAATCTAAATCATCAGCAGCATCCATGTTGTTGTTATCGGCTGCCCTGCTTGGTATGAGTAGTGCGTCATTCGGTGCTGATAATGAACCTGGCTTCTTCGACCGGATATTCGGCGGAGCAAAGGCACCGGGTGTAGCACCGGTTGAAAACCCACAGTACCTGGAGGAGTGCGGTAGTTGTCACTTTCCTTATCAGCCAGGCCTGTTACCGGCGCGCTCCTGGACAAAGGTAATGTCCGGGCTTGATAATCATTTCGGAGAGAATGCAGAACTTCCACCCGATGATGTCAAAAGTCTTACAGACTATCTGCTGCAGAATGCGGCCGACCATGCCAATTACAAGCGATCAAAAAAGATCATGAAGTCTCTGCGCGCCGAGGACGTACCGCTCAGGGTTAGTCAAACACCTTATCTCATCGAAAAGCATAATGAGCTATCACGTAAGATGGTGCAGGATAATCCAAAAGTCGGTTCTTTAAGTAGGTGTGGTGCTTGCCATACAAAGGCCGAAACAGGTTCTTTTAGTGAATCAGAAATCCAGATTCCTGGTTTTGGCGCCTGGGAGGATGATTAAAAAAATAAATACTATAGGCAGATTGCTGCTGAGAACTTCCGTTTACCGCCAATGTTAATGCTTTGAAGGAGAGACTTAAATGGCGAATATGAGCTTTAAAGAGTACAAGTCATGGGATGTTCCAATAAGGATATTTCATTGGGTGAATTTTATTTCGGTTATCAGCCTTATTTTTGTAGCACTAATCATGATGTACAAGAAGGAGCTTGGGATAACCAGTTTAGATGCAAAGGTTGCTTTAAAAGAGATCCATGTAATTATTGGCTATATATTTGTACTGAATCTAGCCTGGCGAATTATTTGGGGATTTATCGGCAGCAAATTTGCCCGATGGAGTTATATCTTGCCTGGCAAGGGTTTTGTAAAAGAAACTCGTAATCATTTGAAATCTGTATCGGATGGTGACCCTCAACAATATATTGGGCATAACCCTTTAGGTCGTCTTGCAATATCAATAATCATACTCTTGTTAATTATTCTTTCATTTACAGGTTTGATTCGTGCGGGTACTGATATCTATTATCCTCCGTTCGGTTCATATGTTGTGGAATATATTGCCAGTCCAGGGATAAATCCCGATAGTATTATCCCCTATAACCCGGCAGGGATAAGTGAGTCGAAAGCCGACAATCTGAAAAAGTTTAAGAGTCCCTTTGGGGAAATACACAAGTATTCTGCTTACACTCTCATGTTTTTTATTGTTATCCATATATTCTTCGTGGTTCGTGCAGAAATACGAGAAGGTGGCAGCTTAATTACAGCTATGTTTACAGGAAAGAAGTTGTTGCATAAGAAGCCGGCTGATCTTGATGCATAGCATGGTCGTAGATATCCGGCCTCACAAGTCCTAAAAAATGGAGAAGGATCTATTTTTTATCGAAAAAAGATCCGTCTCCGATTTACTACAGCTTACGTATTCTAAACTTACGCCCTTTTATTTTGCCTTCGGCTAATGTCTTCAATGCCTGCTTTGCAATGGAGCGGTCCACGGCAACATAGGAAAGAATATCAAAAATATCAATCTTGCCGATGAGCTTGCCTGAAATGATCGGGTTGGCTGTTAACGCACCTAATATATCGCCTGCACGAATTTTATCTTTACGGCCACCATTAATGTGCAATGTCACCATGGGTGGGCTGAGTTTGAAATTGTCGCGGCTTTTAAGTGACGATGCATTATCAATTCTGGTGGGTATCTTTTGATATTCTTCGATGGCATTTACCTTGGGCGCTTCCGATGCCATGAACAGGCTTAGTGCCAGGCCTTCATTGTCGGCACGGCCGGTGCGGCCAATGCGATGAATATATATTTCCGGGTCGGGCGATAGCTCGAAGTTGATGACGACGTTTAAATCTTTTATATCCAGCCCACGTGCGGCTACATCGGTTGCGATAAGAATGGAGCTGCTTTTGTTGGCAAATCGTACCAGTACCTCGTCGCGGTCTTTTTGTTCGAGATCACCATGCAATGCCAGTGCATGAAACCCCTGTTGCCATAATTCATCGGCCAGTTCCTGGCATTGTTGTTTGCGATTACAAAATATCAGGCTGGATTCGGGGCGATAGTGCTCCAGCAGTTTTACCAGGGTACTGGTTCTGTCACCTTTCTGGATTTCGTAGAAAATCTGTTTTATTTTTTTATTGTCATGCAGGCTTTCGACCTGGATATCGACGGGATCTTTTTGCACGCTATTGCTGATGTTTTTTATTTCATCGGGATAGGTGGCTGAAAATAACAGAGTTTGTTTTTTCTTCGGCGTCATGTCGATAATGCGCATGATATCTTCATAAAAGCCCATATCCAGCATGCGGTCTGCTTCATCCAGTACCAGCATTTTTAAACTATCCAGCTTTAATGTTTCTTTTTGTAAATGATTCAATATGCGCCCCGGCGTGCCAACTACAACATGGGGATGATGTTCCAGTGATGCCAGTTGTGGGCCCATGGGCATGCCGCCGCATAAGGTAAGAATTTTTATATTCGGAATAGGGCGTGCAAGGCGACGAATTTCCTTGCTGACCTGATCGGCCAGTTCACGCGTTGGGCAGAGTACAAGCGCCTGTGCCAGATAGGATTGTGGATCAAGACACTGCAACAAACCAATGCCAAATGCTGCGGTTTTACCGCTGCCGGTTTTGGCCTGTGCAATCAGGTCATGGCCCGCCAGCGCAATCGGCAAACTGGCTGCCTGGATCGGCGTCATGTTCAGATAGCCCAACTGCCGCAGATTGGCCAATACGGCAGGCGCGAGCGGACGTTGGTCGAAG
>JBFHPZ010000249.1:0-4635 GCA_041592495.1 Gammaproteobacteria bacterium
CATTTTTTAGACTGCTCAACACTCTGGTCATTGATAGCCAAATGTTTTGCGCGATCTTTCTTGGCCTTTTCAGGATAAACTTCAAGCACCTCGGCGATGAGAGCTTCAGTTTCCTCTTTACTAATAGTTGCCATTGTATTTCTCCAGTACGCCGCCACTAATCTGTGGACAAGCATTGTTAGGAAAATTTCAAGTCGCGGGAAGCACGTATCGGCTTCCCGCATGGGTCAAATATGATTAGGCTGTAGCTTCAGCAGCTGCGGTCTTACCAACGATTGACTCGTCCTCTTCTTCCATGATGCCGAATTCCATCAGCAGCTCTTCCAGTTCATCCATAGTGATCGGCGTAGGAATGTTAAGATTTCTGTTCTCATCAACTTTCTTGGCCAGTGCACGATACTCATCAGCCTGTTTAGCTGTTGGATCATATTCAATTACAGTCATACGACGGATTTCAGCGCGTTGTACTGCATTGTCACGTGGTACGAAGTGAATCATGGTAGTACCCAAACGTGATGCCAGAGCCTCGATCAACTCATCTTCACGGTCAGTGTTACGTGAGTTACAGATCAGACCAGCCAGACGAACGCCGCCTGAATTGGCATATTTCACGATACCTTTAGAGATGTTATTAGCGGCATACATGGCCATCATCTCACCAGATACTACGATGTAGATTTCCTGTGCCTTGTTTTCACGAATAGGCATAGCGAAACCACCGCACACAACATCACCCAGTACGTCATAGAAAACGAAGTCCAGGTCTTCATCGTATGCACCTTCTTCTTCGAGGAAGTTGATAGCAGTGATAACACCGCGACCGGCACAACCAACACCTGGCTCAGGACCACCGGATTCAACACATTTGATGTCGCCGTAGCCGACTTTTAATACATCTTCCAGTTCCAGATCTTCAACGGTGCCAGCTTCAGCAGCCATTTCCATGATGGTGTTTTGCGCCTTGGAGTGAAGGATCAGACGAGTGGAATCAGCTTTAGGGTCACAGCCTACGATCATGACTTTTTTGCCCATCTCAGCAAGACCGGCTACAAGGTTCTGGGTAGTGGTAGACTTACCGATACCACCTTTCCCGTAAATCGCACATTGACGCAATGACATGGTTTTCTCCTTGGGATGAGTTGCGAAACTGGCTTGTTATGAACGAGTTCCGCTTGTTAAAAATAATTGCCTCACCCCCCTATCAGCAAACCCCGTGCCAACACAAATTTTCTATCCAAGTCATTGTTTTTAATAAATTATTCTTCGTTGCTTTGATGTCGTATTGTGGTAGCATAAACAACAAAGCCACATGAACTATGTATGATTAACAACAACAAACCCGACAATTTTGTAGCAACAAAAACCAGCCTGCCGGCATTTGCACGCCTGCCCATCAATCGTTGCAACCTGCCTGCGGTGATACTCGGCAGCCTGAGTTTTCAGCAACACCCCACTGCCCTGTTCATTGATGGCATACACGTATTACACAAAGAATTATTCGAAGCATTAGGCAAGCTACAGACCCAGCAACAACGTGCTGAATACTTCATGGATTACATGACCGTGCATTTCAGAATGCACATGCTGGAAGATGTAGGCCTGATGGATAGTGATACCGACAAACGCACCAAGGCCGATTATTTGCGCATGTTACGCGGCTGGTTATTCGATGCAGACAGCCGAGAAGCCGCCGTCTTAAAAAGCTGGGTGGAATCAAGATTTGGATTATTAACGCGCTATCATAAAAGCGACCTTGCAGATTACATGGGCCTGAACTATCAGGTGTTTCTACACGAAAGATCGCAGGGACTCTATGCCACCAATGCACTGGAAGCGCAATTTGATCTGGTGTACAGCTATTGCCAATACGAACTGGCACAAACCTATAGCGAACATCAACACCTCAAACTCTATCGCGGTGTTAATCGCATTGATAGTTACGAAATTCTCCAGCGCCACGACAAACACCGAGCCATTGTTTTACTGAACAATTTAAATTCTTTCACCAGCAATCGCGAACGCGCCGATGAATTTGGTGATTTCATATTAGAAGCCGAAATTCCCTGGCAAAAGATTTTGTTCTATTCCAATTTATTACCGGGTATGTTTAGCGGCGAAGATGAAATGCTGGTGATCGGCGGAGTGTATGAAGTGAATATTACTTTGTAATGTGTTTCTGTTTGCCAGTATGACTTGCAAACGTCGATAGAATTTATCTTTCGGTTTTTTCGATAGCCAGGAAAACAGAAGGCGCTTTATGCGCCTTCTGCTTTTCGGTTACCCGGTTATTCGACGATTGTCGTACCCGGTGTTGCGGGAAGACGCGGCAAGTCAATTTTTGGGAACTCGCCTGTCAGGCTATCAAGGAATGCAACAATATCACCGACCTGTTTGTCGGAAAGATTATTGTTCAATTGCATTTTACCCATGACGCGTACGGCTTCATCCAGCGTTTTTACCGCACCGTTGTGAAAGTAAGGCGCCGTCAACGTAACATTGCGCAGGGTCGGCACTTTGAACAGGTGTTTATCGCTTTCTACTTTGGTGACATTGTATCGGCCAACGTCTGCGGTAAATTTATACTTGGCGTCGTAGGTTGAATCGGTGAACGTCGGGAACTTCATGAAGAAACCCTGGCCTTCCGCCATGGATGGTCCATTAAACGCGGCACCCGAATGGCAGGATGTGCAACCCACTTCGTCGAACGTCTTCATGCCCTGGGCCTGTTGCGCGGTCAGCGCTTTTTTATTACCGGAAACATATTTGTCATATGCACTGTTCGGCGTAATCAGTATTCGTTCGAACGCTGCAACAGCCTTGGCTGCGTTAGGAATGGTTACTGGATCTTTCTCGCCCGGAAAAGCTTTTTCGAACATCGGACGATAGCCTGGAATCGCACGAACCCGGTTCATAGCAGACTCAAGGTCGGCCATGCCCATTTCAACGTCAGCGACAACCGGTCCCTTTGCCTGCTCTTCAAGGGAAGGTGCCCGACCATCCCAGAACTGCACCGAATTGAAGGCGCTGTTCCATACTGTTGGCGAGCTGCGACCGCCTGTTTTACCATGCACACCCATGCCGACCGGACGATTATCATCGCCACCAGCCATGATGTTGTGACACGAATTACAGGAAACCGTGCCGGTGGCGGAAAAACGCGGATCAAAAAACAAATGCTTTCCCAGTTCTACCTTGGCGGCAGTCGTAGGGTTATCTTTGGGTGATGGTGCCTGTTTTGGCAGGGCCTGCCAGTCGGCAGCGAAGACTTGCGTGCTCGCCAAACCCAGGACTAACAGACTTGATATCATTGTGTTACGCATATATTCGAACTCCAATATGTTGATCAGTTATTTAAAACCTCATAAAAGTCATGGAATATTAAAGTATAATTAATTACGAATATGTTAACTTTGTCGCAATGATTTCAGAGTGGGCAATCTTCCCTACTTGGGAGCCAGCTTAAAAAAAGCATTTAGAAACAACATGAAAAAACTCGTATGGAAGAACTTAGCTTTCGTTAGCGCAGTCAAAGTGACGCATATAGGAGAGAGCAATGATTTTTTACATGACAAATTAATTGCGTCTAACTCCATTGCCGTTAAGTTAAAGTGAAAATGTCTTTTGTAGGTGCGAATTTATTCGCACAGAATGCACGATTATCAGTTATTGTCCGAATGAATTCGGACCTACAGCCTCTTAACTTAACGGTATTTTATCTGATCCTGTTTGTGGTGACTGGTGAAGTGCATGAAGTAAATATTACATTATTGTAATTAAAATGAGCCTGGGCTATTTAACCACCCATGATGCCTCAACGATCAGCTTGTCTTGCGCAAAAATATTTCCGCGATAAATATCGCCTGCTTTAACAGGTCCTACACCTTTAGGTGTACCGGTCATTAATACATCACCATCTTCAAAGGAAAGAAAAGTTTTCGCCTCTGCTAATAAGTCATCCGGTTTATTCATCATTAAGTCACAGCCACCCTGTTGAACCAGTTCGTCATTAATATAAAACTCTAATCTCAGGTCATTGTTGTTTCCGTTAAAGGAAACAAATTCGCTGAATACAGCAGAATGATCAAACGCCTTGGCCCGTTCCCAGGGTAAGCCTTTATTTTTCAGGTTTGTTTGCATATCACGCTTAGTCAGATCCAGACCAAACCCAACAGCTTTTAATTCACAGGAGATAATCAGAAAAGCCATTTCAGATTCATAGTGTATAAGATCGGTTTGACTGGAATAAACCTGATGGGAAATAGCTGAATTAGGTTTTATAAAAATAACCGGTTCATGGGAAATTTCATTATTCAGCTCGTTAATGTGATCAATATAATTTCGGCCGACACATACGATTTTTGATGGGTGTATTTCTTTACCATCGAACTTGATTGATTTCATAAGCACTCATTTTAAAATCGGAACAAAGCTTACACTGGATTATTATTTTGTTGGGTATCCTTCGTCAGCCCAACCTGCGTTGCTAATAAATAAAACTGGAAGTCATAGATTATAAAAGGGCCAGTAACCTTTTCATCAAGATTAGGTTACTGGCCCTGAGTATTTCTATTTTATGTTATTAATCCCTCATTTACACAGCCTCATGATCAGACGATATCGAAACGATCTGCGTTC
>JBFHPZ010000250.1:0-4629 GCA_041592495.1 Gammaproteobacteria bacterium
CGCACCAAGGCCGATCCCTATCTCAATGCCCTGCACAAAGAAATTGAAATGCAGGCCAAACTGTTTGATAACAGCCGCAAGGTGAATCAATTGCACTGGGGCGGCGGCACGCCCACGTTCATCAGCCATGAACAAATGGAACAACTGATGAATGTCACCCGTCGTCATTTCAATTTGCATGATGATGACAGCGGTGAATATTCCATTGAAATCGATCCCCGTGAAGTCACCCGCGATAGCATCGCCCTGTTGCGCAAAATTGGTTTCAATCGCATGAGTCTTGGCGTGCAGGATTTTAATCCCATCGTACAGAAAGCAGTGAATCGCATTCAAAGCGAAGACCAGACCCTGACCGCACTCAATGCAGCGCGGGAAGAAGGCTTTAAATCCATCAGTGTGGATTTGATCTACGGCCTGCCCTTCCAGTCGGAAGACAGTTTTTCCCACACCCTGGACAAGATCATCGACATCAGCCCGGATCGTGTCTCCGTTTTCAACTACGCCCATTTGCCCGAACGCTTCAAACCGCAACGTCGTATTAACGAAGTTGATTTACCCGCACCCTCGGTCAAACTCGACATACTCAAAACCAGCATCGAAAAACTCACCGATGCCGGTTATGTCTACATCGGCATGGATCATTTCGCCAAACCCGACGACGAACTCGCCATTGCCCAACAACAGGGCCTGCTCTATCGCAACTTCCAGGGCTACGCCACCCACGCCGATTGCGATCTCATAGGCCTGGGCATTACCTCCATCGGCACCGTTGGTCGCAGCTTTGCACAAAACGTGAAAGAGCTGGAAGAATATTACCAACGCATCGACGCCGGTCAGCTCGCCATTTTCCGTGGCGTTGAATTTGATGACGACGATATCATTCGCCGTAACGCCATCATGCAACTGATTTGTCATTTCCGTTTGAATATCGCCGACTTCGAAGCCAAAAACAAAATCGTATTCAGCGACTACTTTGCCAACGAAATAAAACAACTCGAAACCATGCAACAGGATGAACTGTTAAGCATTAACAGCAAGGACATCGTGGTCAGTGACAAGGGCCGCCTGCTCATCCGCAACATCTGCATGGTGTTTGATCGTTACCTCAAGCAGCCGCAGGATAAAGAGCGTTATTCAAAAGCAATTTAACCGCCTGTTGCGAACAAGTTTTCGACAGGCTGTTAAAATACTGATCTATATCATTGCACAACAAGTGTATTGGCAGAAATATGGATCAGGGTTTGTTGAAAAATCAGGGCGAGGGTTAAGACAATGCCATCCAAATTACTGAAAGCATTTCTTGACGAAAACGACATCAAGTATGTTTCTATCAGTCATTCACTTGCCTTCACGGCAGTGGACATAGCCAAGAGCGCACATATCCCCAGCAAGGAAATGGCAAAAACCGTCATCATCAAGGTCGAAAACGAAATGGCCATGGTCGTTGTGCCTGCCAGTTACAGAGTCAAACTCGATATTCTCAAAGCCGCACTGGGTACAGATAATGTGGAACTGGCCAGCGAGCCCGAATTCACAGCCATTTTCCGTGACTGCGAAGTCGGCGCCATGCCGCCCTTTGGTAACCTGTATGACATGGAAGTCTATGTTGCGGAAAGCCTGACCGAAGACGAAAAAATTAATTTCAACGCCGGTTCTCACTCAGAAGTGATGCAAATGGACTATAAAGACTTTGAGAATCTTGTTAAGCCCAAATTTGTATTACTGGCGAATTAATCTGTTATGACTGATACACGAGAAAACGACACCCAACATCCCCATGAACGTATCGAGCGCACCTACAATATTGGTGATCGCTGGTATTTTGAGTTACGCGGCGGCGGACAGAAGGGGCCGTTTGATAGCAAGGAGGAAATGGAGCAGGCATTACAGGAATTTATTCGTTTACAAGAAGAAATGAAAACCAAAGGTTAAGTAGTTTTTATTACAAAATCATAGAGCCCTACTTACTTTTTCTAAACAAACATTTTCATAAAATCCTACATTTCATTTCGCCTTTCTGGCGACTCACTTTTCTGCCTTCAGCAGCAGAAAAGTAAGCAAAAGAATGCCGCCCCAAGAAAATTTGCCCTACCAAAGCTGCATGACTCGGCAAACTTTAAAGGGGGAAATAATTCAGCGCTACGCGCTCCAATCCTCCCTCCCTTGACGGGAGGGAGTTAGAGGGAGGGTGATAATTTAAATTGCGAAGCACAACCGCGACTAAAATCGTCTGGAACGATTTTGAACATGCTTTGCATGACCCGGAGGGTGAATGCCTTGGATGGCATTCATAAAGGGACTCGCCAGAAAGGCGAAAAACAATGCTGACAAAAAATACACTCGTGATTGTTACCTATGTCCCTGAACTAATATGCAACCCATCTCCTTGAACAACCCATTAGCACGCACTGATATTTTTACCATTCCCCATACCAGTCACATCTGTGTAATATTCGGTATATACTGAACTCCACATGATCGACTCTTGAACTAAAAATACTAATGTCCAAAATCTTCTATAAATTACTAAAACCTCTTATATTAATTTTATCTTTTTGTGCACATGCTGACGAATCAATTGATATTGAACTGCAAAATAATAAAATGCACCCTATAACGATGTTTCTTCTTATGGAAGGCATGCTGGGTGTTAATGCATGGCTTGCTTCTGAAAACCCCCATGCCTACGGAGCAGTAGGCGCCTTGTTATTTCCGGTTGCAGCTGGCGAGGGCAGTAAAAGCGAAACAGAAACATGGGTTGGCATTATAGGAGCAGAATCAATAGCTGTTTATAACTTAAGCATTGACGAAGATGAGAAATCAAAGAATGAAATATTTAAAAGCAATATGATAGCTTGGCACTTATTTGCGGGCGTTCTAATAACTACAAAATATATTATTGGTGATAATGATGGAAGTAAATCATTAAGCATAAATCCAACTCGGAATGGTGGCGTACAGCTTGTATACAATTATAAATTTTAATACAACAATCGACTCCAGCGAAAAACCCACCTGTCTCCAGCACCTGTTATCGGATATACTGCAACTTTTCCGCTGGTTAAGGCGTTAACAACAAACAAAAGGCACAACATGACATCTCTACCAACCTGCCCCAAATGCAACTCCGAATACACCTACGAAGATGGCACCATGTACATCTGCCCTGAATGCGCCCATGAATGGCCTAAAGAAGCAACCACTGAAAGCGGCGACAACGAAAAAGTCATAAAAGACGCCAACGGCAATGTCCTCGCCGATGGAGACACAGTCACTGTCATTAAAGACCTCAAAGTCAAAGGCTCATCCCTGGTGGTCAAGGTTGGAACCAAGGTTAAAAACATTCGCCTGGTTGAAGGTGATCACGATATCGATTGCAAGATCGATGGCATTGGTGCAATGAAACTGAAATCCGAATTCGTTAAAAAAGCTTAATCGGTACATTTGGTCCATAAAGACTTACCCGCATGCCATCCCGTCTCACTATAGTGATTTTGAACTCTATCTAAAAATACCGAGTCAAAATCCACTATAGTGGATGTCATTATCCATTCTGTTTTTGTTTTCGCTGCATAGTGTTTTCGAGGAAAACAGATAACTCCAATGAACCTTCTGGCTGCGCTAGAGAAACATAGTCACCCTACCTATAAACCGGTATTAGCGACATTTGCACTTACAGGCTTAATAGGTGTTATTGACTATACGATTGGTTATGAACTTTCTTTCTCGGTGTTCTATGTGCTACCTATTGCCCTGATCACCTGGCTGACTAATCTGCGCTTTGGACTTTTGTTATCACTGGTCAGCGCTTTTGTATGGATTGCGGCTGACCTGGGCACAGGTCACCTTTATTCACACCCGTTGATCCCTGTCTGGAACACCCTTATTCGTCTTGCCTTTTTCGTGATCATAAGCTTACTGATCGCATCTTTAAAAAAATCGGCTGACCTGGAAAAAGCACTGGCCCGTACCGACAACTTGACCGGTGCAGTTAACTCACGATTTTTTTATCAACTGGCGCAAATGGAAATAGACCGAGTCCAGCGTTATCAACGACCTTTCACCCTGGCCTATATTGATCTGGATAACTTCAAGGCTGTGAATGACCAGCATGGCCATCCGGTAGGTGACGAGGTGCTTCGTCAGGTGGTGAGCTCTGCCAGAAGGCACTTGCGAGCAACCGATTTTATCGCACGACTGGGAGGCGATGAGTTTGTATTACTGCTTCCGGAAACCGATGAAACATCGGCGCGCGTTGCTTTATCTAAAATTCAACAAGGACTGCTGGATACAATGAGACAAGGAAACTGGCCCGTTACTTTCAGTATTGGCGCCCTCACCTGTCATGTTGCGCCCGAAACAACGGAAGCTTTAGTCAAGATGGCCGATAAATTAATGTATTCCATCAAGCACACCTGCAAGAACTCGATCAAGTATTCGACCTATACCGGCTAAGCCATCGCAAATTCCTGAAACATTTTTTTCATTAACCTACTGGATCAATCACCGAATCAGGCTGCAGCCATGTCCGGTTCGTGAATTTTCATGGTCTTCTGTCGATCGGCCCAGTGCAAAATTTCCAGTCGACCATCGTGGGTCTCAACCAGAGAAGTACAGTTCTCCACCCAG
>JBFHPZ010000251.1:0-4625 GCA_041592495.1 Gammaproteobacteria bacterium
ATACCCGTTTTGGTTTATCCGGTTCCGGTGCAGGGTGAAGGCGCAGCCAAAAAAATTGCCGATACTCTCAAACTGGCATCCAAACGCAAGGATTGCGATGTGTTACTGCTGGTACGTGGTGGTGGCTCGCTGGAAGACCTGTGGTCATTCAATGAAGAAATCGTCGCCCGTGCCATTGTCGCCAGTGACATCCCCATCGTCTGCGGCGTCGGCCATGAAGTGGATGTCACCATTGCGGATTTTGCCGCCGATATGCGAGCAGCAACGCCTTCGGCTGCGGCTGAACTGATCAGCCCGGATCAACAAAGCTACCTGGACAGCTATGTCTGGTATCGGCAACGACTATTCCAGCTTATATCAGCCCGAATCGAACGCCTGCGCGAGCAAAGCCTGTGGTTAGACAAGCGTCTCGATCAACAACACCCACTCAATCGTATTCAGCAACAACAGCAACGCCTGGATGAATTGCAGCAGCGCCTGTCCATGACCTGGCTTTATGCCTCAGGACAGCATGAACACCGCTTGCAGCATTTAATGAATCGCCTGCTTTCAGCCTCACCTCGCCAGCAGATCGATCGGGAAAAACGCCACCTTGCAAACCTGTTGCAGCGACTTAAACTGGGGATACGATATCTGTTGCTACAAAAACACCAGCACCTTTCTTCCCTTGGCCGAACCCTGCATGCCATCAGCCCACTGGAAACCCTTGGCCGGGGCTATGCCATTGCACTGGACGCCAAAGGAGCGAGCATCATCAGCCACAAGCAGGTCAAGCCGGATGATGTCATCCAGATCAGACTATATGAAGGCCGCATTCTGGGCCGCGTAGAGAAAACACTGGATGAGTAGCCGGCAAAAATACTCGCAAAAAACGACAATAACGGGTAAATTAAGCCGTTTATTTGCACCCTGGGTTGCTTCTGGAAGCAAATCTTGGTATTAAGTCGCGTCCCATTGGCGCGTTCCATTGGTACCTGATACAGAATAGTTAAAAATCGGAGATTTCGATGCCTGAAAACAATTCGGCACAAAAGCTACACAACTTCGAACCCTACAAAGAAAAGAAGGGTGAGGAGTACATGAGCGAAAAAATGGTGGACCACTTCCGCAAGATTCTGCATGACTGGAAAGGTGAACTCATGCAGGAAGTTGATCGTACTGTAGATCACATGAAAGACGATGCGGCCAATTTTCCTGATCCCGCTGATCGTGCCTCACAGGAAGAAGAATTCAGTCTGGAATTACGCACCCGTGACCGTGAGCGTAAGCTGATCAAGAAAATCGATGAATCCCTCGACATGCTGGACAATGGCGAATACGGCTACTGCGAAACCTGCGGCGTTGAAATCGGCATTCGTCGCCTTGAAGCCCGCCCCACTGCCACCCAGTGCATCGACTGCAAGAGCCTGGATGAAATCAAGGAAAAGCAGGAACGCGGCAGATAATTGCAAACCTGGGCCAGGGCAACCTGGCCTTTACGTTTGAATATGTCTGAATCCTCACCCTACATTGGCCGCTTCGCGCCCTCACCCACCGGTCCCCTGCATTTTGGCTCCCTGATTGCAGCCTTAGCCAGCTACCTCGAAGCCCGTCGCCACCATGGCCGCTGGCTGGTGCGCATGGAAGATGTGGATGAACTGCGCAATGTAGCCGGTGCTGCCGATGACATATTGTTTACCCTGGAAGCCTATGGCTTCGAATGGGATGGCAATATTCTGTATCAAACCCGGCGCAAGGATGCTTACCAGGCAGCCATGGAACAACTGATGGAACAGGATCTGGTATATCGCTGCACCTGCAGCCGACGTGACCTCCAGGATGTCGCCGAACCCGGCATTCACGGCCTGATTTACCCGGGCATCTGCTCCCGCCTGCATCATCCGGAACATGTCGAACACGCAATACGCCTGCGCACCCAGGATCAGCTCATTGAATTTACCGATGCGGTGATGGGGATTTATGGTCACAATCCCAAACAGGATGTGGGCGACTTCATTATTCGTCGTCGGGATGGTCTTTTTGCCTATCAACTGGCAGTAGTCGTCGATGATGAATACCAGGGCATCACCCATGTGGTACGCGGATATGACCTGCTCGATTCCACACCTCGGCAGATTTACCTGCAACACTGCCTGCACTTGTCGACCCCCCAATACGCTCACCTGCCCCTGGCGATCAATGCCAGAGGCGACAAGTTGAGTAAACAAACCCAGGCCCCGGCCATTGAAACGCGCAACGCCACGACCATGCTGGTAAAAGCTTTCCGATTTCTGGGCCAGGAAACCGAAAATGGCCTGGAGCACGCCAGCCTCGATACATTCTGGCAATGGGCTACAAGCCATTGGAATATGGACAGTATTCCACCCCAGCAAAGCATTATTCTTCCCGATAAGTTGATCTAACCGAGTTGCGCCGATACCTATGGCTCTGTATGCTTTTGGTCTCGAAAAAACAATGAGAAATGATGGAGAAAGGCATGACAGCCAACAATATCGACTCTGTACTCATCGAAGACCGTCTGTTCCCACCGGCTAAAGAATTTGTTAGCAAAGCCCGTATCAAACAAGCTGAATTTGATGCCCTGCATAAGCAGGCCGAACAGGATTACACCGGTTTCTGGGGAGAGCAGGCCCGCAGCATGCTGGATTGGCAAACGCCCTTCACCAAGGTGCTCGATGAAAGTAAAGCCCCTTTCTACAAGTGGTTTGAAGATGGCACCCTGAATGTTTCCCATAACTGTCTGGACCGTCACCTGGCAACCAAGGCCAACAAAACCGCCATCATTTTTGAAGGCGAAAAAGGCGATGTTCGCAAACTCAGTTATCAGCAACTGACCGATGAAGTCAGCCAGTTTGCCAATGCGCTCAAATCCCACGGCATCACCAAGGGTGACCGTGTCGTTATCTACATGCCCATGATTCCGGAAGCGGTTATCGCCATGCAGGCCTGCGCCCGTATCGGCGCCATCCACTCGGTGGTCTTTGGCGGCTTTTCGGCCGAATCCCTGCGTGATCGTATCAATGACGCCGGGGCCCGAATGGTGATTACCGCCGATGGCGGGAACCGTGGCGGCAAGGTGGTTGAACTGAAAGCTGCTACCGACAAGGCCCTGGATCACGGTTGCCCCAGTATCGAAAAAGTCATTGTCTGCCAGCGCAGCAACCATGGCGTCAACATGAAAGATGGCCGTGATATCTGGTGGCATGATGCCGTCAAAGGCCAAAGCACAGAATGTCCGCCGGTCTGGGTGGAGTCTGAACATCCGCTGTTCCTGCTCTACACTTCCGGCTCCACGGGTAAACCCAAGGGCATACAGCATTCCAGCGGTGGATTCCTGCTGGGTGCCATTATGACCAATTTATGGGTGTTTGACCTGCGGGATGAGGACATTTTCTGGTGTACCGCCGATGTCGGCTGGATCACCGGCCATACCTATGTCACCTATGGCCCGCTGGCGGCTGGCGGCACCATCGTTATGTTTGAAGGTGCACCGACGGTACCGGATGCCGGCCGTTTCTGGAAAATTTGCCAGGACCACAAGGTCAGCATTTTCTACACAGCGCCCACTGCCATCCGTGCATTGATGAAGCTGGGTGAAGATTTCCCCAACAAATACGACCTTTCATCCATTCGACTGCTGGGCACAGTGGGTGAACCCATTAACCCCGAAGCCTGGATCTGGTATCACAAGGTGATTGGTAAGGAAAAATGCCCAATCGTCGATACCTGGTGGCAAACGGAAACCGGTGCCAACATGATCGCACCGCTGCCCGGCGTGATTGCCACCAAACCCGGTTCATGCACGATCGCCCTCCCCGGCATCATCGCAGATGTAGTCGATGAAGACGGCGACAGCATCGAAGCCAACAAGGGCGGTTATCTGGTCATCAAAAAACCCTTCCCATCCCAATTGCGCACCATCTGGGGCGATGATCAACGTTACAAGGACACCTATTTCCCCAAATTCGGCGGCAAGTATTATCTGGCAGGCGACAGTGCCCGTAAGGATAAGGACGGTTATTTCTGGATCATGGGCCGTATCGATGACGTGCTCAACGTATCAGGCCATCGTCTTGGCACCATGGAAGTGGAATCTGCCCTGGTGGCCCATGAACGGGTGGCGGAAGCTGCAGTCGTTGGTCGACCGGATGACATCAAGGGTGAAGCTATTTTTGCCTATGTGGTATTGAAGGGACCCCGTCCGGCCAATGGCATAGATGAAGCCCTGACCAAGGAATTACGAAACTGGGTTGCGGAACAAATTGGCCCAATAGCCAGACCCGATGACATTCGCTTTGCCGACAATCTGCCAAAAACTCGCTCTGGCAAAATCATGCGCCGCCTGTTACGTAATATTGCCCGGGATGAAGATATCACGTCTGATACCTCCACACTGGAGAACCCGGACATTCTGTTACAGCTGCAAGGCAAGGCTTAAGTCACAAACGGATCAGGACCGGCCTGTGTTTCTACAGGCCGGTCTTTTTTTATTGCTTATCTTCCGGTTTTTCCTCCGGAGGACACTCAAATTCAACCGGTTCAGCAGTCTCCTGTTTTGTATCACTGACAATCTTTTGCCTTTCCTGTTCGTAACGCTTCATGTCATCGGTACAGCCAACCCTGAT
>JBFHPZ010000252.1:0-4573 GCA_041592495.1 Gammaproteobacteria bacterium
CATAGATCATTCCGATGAAGGTGTCGGAATGCATGTCATCAATTGTCTTAGAGAGCATAATCATTTATCGAATGCCGAGTTTGTCCATTCCGGGATGTTGAATGGAGATATTGCCAGTACTATTGAAAATACAGACTGTCTAATAGTTGTTGATATGACAGAAATGGATTCAGCGCCAGGATCGATTCGTGTATTTGAAGGATTCGAAATGGATGCCTTTATTGCCAACCATAATGAAACATCCAGTCACGAAAACGGTTTAAAAACAGCTTTAAAAACGGCTTTGCAGGATGGTTGTTTGCCCGGTCATCGAGCATTGGTGGGGGTGCAACCCAAGGTAGTCGATCATGGTCACAGTCTTACGGAAGAAGTTGCCAGTGCAGTACCCTATGCCTGTTGTAAGGTATTCGAAATAGCGGAGAACTGGAAAATATAATGGAGTTCTAACGAGTGTTTGATTGTTCCAGTTTCTCGATTTTTTTGCTGACCTTTTCCGCACGAGCAATCAGTGCAGGCAGTTCCTTGTTTTCAGGTTCGATTAATAATAAATTATTCCAGATAGTTAAGGCCTGATTGATTTTGCCTTTACTATATAGAACCTTGCCTTCCTCGATGCCTTTATCAATGAGCTGTTTCATTTCGATCTCAACAAGGCTTATAAGTTGTTGAGCTTTGCTGTGTTCCGGATCAATTTTCAATAATGAATTCAGGTGGGATTTTGCCTTGGCTAAATCACCGGCTTTGTGCGCTTCCTCATAGGAATCCATTAACTGTTTTGCTTTGAGTTTATTCTCCTGCAATTTGCGTTTGCGTTTTGTGCTTTCAAGTAGCTGTTGTTTTTCTTCTGAAGCTACCAGTTTGTTGGATAATTCCAGGCAGGTCTCCGCCAGAGCGTAGTCATTATTTTTGAGTGATTGTTCATTGCAATTCATTAAATGGGACGCAATAGCCTCACGCTCATGTTGATATTGATCGATGTCCTGGCGTGCGGCATAGTCATTCGGTAAGAGCATAATCAGCTTTTGATAAATGGCTTCATATTCAATGAGGGATCGTGCCTTGGCGAGTAACATATTCTTGCGTAACTCTGTTACTTGTTCGTTACGTTGTTGATCCAGTTTGTGGTGCAGGCTGGCAAGATCACTGCTATCTGGCACTTTATCCAGGGCGGTATCCAGCAGGTCTATTGCCTCCTGCCATTTGTTCTGCTCAACATATGTTTTTGCTTGTTGCAAACTGAGGTTGATATAGCCTTGTTTGTGTTCCTGGATTTCAGCTGATCTGGCCTTGATTGTTTTGTAATCAGGATGATCCGGTTTGAGGTGTTCGAGCGTATTGTCAATCAGCTCATAGTCGTTGGTTTCAAGCCAGCCATTGATGCGGTCATTAAGATCGTCACTGATGGCGTAATAACGGGAGCAGCTAGTAATTTGAAGCGCAAGCAGTAATAACAGCAGTATTTTCAGGCGTTTCATGATGCATTATATTTTTTTAGAATTTCACCAATTGTGTCATCCATGTGTTCCTTGAAACTGGCTTTGATGTCTTCCACAAGATATGTTGATACCGGTTTCTGCTTGCCGCGAATTCGAATAATTTCGTGTTTCTGAGCAATGATACGGTCTTTAATATTTTCCTTGTTATGGAGTTCATCCATGATAACAATCTGGTCACTACCCGCCACGGAAGATAGTCGTGATGCCAGGTTAACCGGGTCGCCGATAACTGTATATTCCATACGGTCGCTGGACCCCAGGTTGCCAGCAACCATATTGCCAGAATTAATACCGATTCGGAAGTGTACCGGTAACATGTCTTTTTTAAGTCGAGTTTCGTTCAGGCGTGTTACCAGTTTTTGAATCATGACCGCGCAGGATATGGCGTGGAAACTGTGGTCGGAATCATGCTCGGGCACACCAAATACCGCCATGGCGCAATCGCCCATGAATTTGTCAATATGGCCGTGGTAAAGTTCGCTGATGCAGGAAATATAAGAGAAATATTCATTAAGCAGGCTGGCCACATCCTTGGGAGGCAGATTTTCAGACAAGCTGGTGAAGCCAACAATATCGGCGAATAAAACCGTAGCATTAACATGTTTGCCACCTAGCTCTACTTCATCCAGATTCTCCATGATTTTACGAGCCACACTGGTGGAAACGTAACGTGAAAACACCTCTTCAACCTGGGATTTTTTTAACAGGCCATCGGCCATGTGATTAAAGGCATGGGCGAGTTCACCAATTTCATCATTACGGCGTTCACTAATGCGGAAGCGGTAATTACCTTCCCCAATGGCCTTACTGGCATCCACCAGACTATAGATCGGTTTTGACAAGTGCCGGCTCATCATAAAGGCAAGGATGATGGCGATGATGGTCATAAAAGCTGTCGTCATGATAATGACGTGCTTGGATTGTTGTAATGATTGCACCATGGCATTTTTAGAAAACGTCACCATGGCGTGGCCCGCCAGCAGGTCCTTGAAATGGATAGGGCTGACGAAGGTGACAAGCAGATCAGGATTTTCGGCATTCAGGTTCCAGCCCCATTCAAACTGACTTACCTGGTGGAGTTGCTGAACTTTTTTCCGTTGATAATCGATAGTGTATACGCCGGGGATGGTGCCACCGGAGGCCAGGGGTAGTCCCTTGTCGGAAACGATAACAGCGCCCAGTATATGGTGTCGGTCAACCAGGTTATTGACCAGGGTTTGCAGGCCCAGGGTGTCGTCAGACATGACCATTTCCTTGGCGCTGTCAGCAACTTGTGTTGATACAGTGGTACCCATGGTGATGACCTGTTCGGTCATGATGGCTTTCTGGTTTTCCAGAATGGTAAAACCCAGCAGGCTCATGCCACTGACAATCAGTAGCGCAATGGAAAGAGCTAATTTTATTGCTATAGGAATACGTCTGGGAATCCAGCCCAGTGTGTAACGTTTTAAGGTGTGTAATAAACCGGCTTGCCGGTGTTTAAGTGTTGCCGACATATTGAAAAGCGTGCTTTATCATCTGTTTATATAACCAAATGATAGCATGCCTGCAAAATCTCTATATTGTTATCTATATCTGAGCGGATATTTGTCAGGTTCTAAATGACTGTTATTATTGGTAATTTTTGGGTGGATAGGAATATGGCACAGTTTTCCCTGCATCTAATGAATCGTGGAAGGATTGAAACCCTGTGAACCAATTACTGCAGGTAAGGGATTTGGTGAAGCACTTCGGCGGTGTCAAAGCTGTCAATGGTGTCAGTTTTTCCATTTCCCGTGGCACTTGCTTTGGTTTGCTGGGGCCCAATGGGGCGGGAAAAACCACCACGGTTGAAATGCTGGAGGGTATCAGCAAGCCTGATCAGGGAGAAATATTGTACAAGGACAAGCCCCTGGGTAAGGATTTCAGGGACGAGGCCGGCATTATGTTCCAGACCACTGCGCTACAGGAGTTCATCACCGTAGCGGAAACCCTGGAGATGTTTCGCAGGCTTTATCCCAGGCAACGTAGCATGGAAGACATTATTGAGATCTGCTTCCTGGGCGAGTTTCTGCATCGGGATACGCGTAAATTAAGTGGCGGACAAAGGCAGCGCCTGCTGCTGGCCATAGCCCTGATCAATGACCCGGAAATCCTGTTTCTGGATGAGCCCACCACCGGCCTTGATCCCCAGGCGCGGCACAAGTTCTGGCATCTCATCGACAATATCAAGCAACAAAACAAGACCATCATCTTAACCACCCATTACATGGAAGAGGCCTATAGCCTGTGTGACGACATTGCCATTATGGATCACGGTAAAATTATCGCCCAGGGAACGCCAAGGGCCTTGCTGGCGATGCATTTCAATGACGTTATTCTGCAACTTCCGGGCTCGGATGCGCTGGAGTCAACCCTGGCGCAGCTCCACCTGGATGTACTGCATGACAAGGGTGTCGCCGAATTCCGTACTGGAAATGTAACCCAAACCCTGGAAAAGCTGCTGCAACAAGGCATTTCACTGCAGGGGCTGCAAATTCGCGAGCCGACACTGGAAGATCTGTTTCTGGAGCTCACGGGTAAGGAGCTAAGGCAATGAACTGGCAGCGCCTTATCGCCGTGCTGGTGGCGCGAAATTATGAATTTCTTCGTGATCGCAGTGCTCTGGGCTGGAATATTCTGTTACCCGTACTGATCGTCTTTGGTTTCGCATTTGCGTTTGCCGATGAGCAGCTGGACAGGTACAAGGTGGGAGTGATTAATGGCAAAGGAGAAAGTGCCGCTTTTTTACAAACAAAATATGTGCGTTTTATACCGGTTGAGGATGCAACATCGGCAATCTCACGTGTTGAGCGCCACCAGCTGGATATGCTGCTGGATATGGATAAGCAGCATTTCTGGATTAATGACACCTCGGCTAACGGTTATGTACTGGAACAGTTGTTACTGGCTTCAGATAATCACTATCAAAAACAGGTAGTTACGGGGCAACAGGTGCGTTATGTGGACTGGTTAATTCCTGGGGTGCTGGGCATGAATATGATGTTCAGTGCGCTCTATGGCGTAGGCTATGTCATTGTGCGTTATCGCAAAAATGG
>JBFHPZ010000253.1:0-4555 GCA_041592495.1 Gammaproteobacteria bacterium
ACCTAACTTACCCAGATGCTTCAGCATTTCCATGGCACCGGAACGTGGTGGATCCAGCAAGATCTTGTCATAGTGCTGGTTGAGCCAGGGATAACCGGTTAAATCGGCAGATAAATCCGCAGCATGAAATTCCGCATTGCTGATGTTATTCAGTCTGGCATTGGCTCTGGCTTTAACCACCATGGATTCACTGCCTTCCACACCGATGACCTGCCCCGCATGTCGTGCAATAGGCAAGGTGAAATTACCCAGGCCGCAGAATAAGTCCAGCACCTTGTCATTTTCATTCAGCTGTAGAAAATCCAGTGCCCTGGTCACCATTTGCTGATTAATGTCGGGATTCACCTGGGTGAAATCTGATGGTGCAAATTCGATGCGCACATTGTGTGCTTTTAATTCATAAAATAAAGGCTCGGGCTGTGCTGGCCATAGTGGATGAACGCTATCTTCACCACCGGGTTGTAAATAGATGTGCAGGTTTTCCGCCTCGGCAAAATCACGCAACTTTTCTTTATCAGCATCCGATAAATCTTCTAGATGACGAAATACCAGACTGGTAATGTCATCACTCACTGCTACTTCGATTTGAGGAATAGTTTGTTTTGCATCCATGCCCATAATCAATTCGCCCAGTTGGGATAAACGTTCACCTACCGAAGGATGCAGCACCTTGCAGCTTTCCAGTTCCGCCAGCCAGCCACTGGTTTTTTCCCGGAAGCCCACCAGCACCTTGCCTTTCTTGGCAACATAGCGCACACCTAATCGTGCCTTATGTCGATAGCCATAGACAGGACCGCGCAAGGGTGGAAGAACAGTATCCGCTTGCGTATGGGCAATATGTTGCAAGTGATTCAGCAGAGTCTGTTGCTTGGCCATAATCTGCGCATCGTGCTGCATATGCTGCAAACTGCAACCACCGCACACACCAAAATGCTGGCATGCGGGCTCTACCCTGTCAGCCGATGGTTCCATAATTTCTACGGCCTTGCCTTCGTCAAATTTGCTGCTGGTACGGGTATACTCAAATCGAATTTTTTCACCGCTCAAGGCAAAATCAATGAAGGTAACTTTGCCGTTGATGTGAGCCACACCCCGGCCTTCAGCCGATAAATCCTCGATGACCGTTTCAACAAGTTCCTGGGGAAGTTTTTGTTTACGTCGTCTGTGTTTTGACATTCAATTCTCAAATCATAATTTGTCGGCAAATAAGGTCTTACAACAAGTACAAACTTGTTCGCCTACCTGCAGGTTAGTGAAATGTTTATTATGCGGGAAAAACCCCGGTGGATAAGTAACGATCACCCCGATCACAAATGATGGAAACTATCACTGCATTTTCAACTTGCCGACTTAATTGCAGAGCAGCCGCCACCGCGCCACCGGATGATATGCCGCAAAAGATGCCTTCTTCAGCCGCCAGTCGCCGCGTGATGTCTTCCGCAGTCTTCTGATTGACGTCGAGGGTCATATCGACCCGGGCCGCTTCAAAAATACCCGGCAAATATTCTTTCGGCCAGCGACGTATACCCGGAATACTGGAGCCCTCTTCCGGTTGCACACCCACAATTTGCACCGCCGGATTTTGTTCTTTCAAAAAACGGGATGTGCCCATGATAGTGCCGGTCGTGCCCATGGCGCTGACAAAGTGAGTGATCTTGCCATGGGTATCGCGCCAGATTTCCGGCCCTGTTCCCATGTAATGGGCGATGGGATTATCGGGATTGTTAAACTGGTCCAGCACCTTTCCCTTGCCTTCAAGCTGCATTTGCAAGGCCAGATCACGTGCGCCCTCCATGCCCTGTTCCCGTGTAACCAGGATCAATTCGGCACCGTAAGCCTTCATTGCTGCACGACGCTCTTCACTCATGTTATCCGGCATGATCAATATCATGCGATAGCCTTTAATGGCTGCAGCCATGGCCAGAGCGATGCCGGTATTGCCACTGGTGGCTTCAATCAGGGTATCCCCCGGTTTAATCTCGCCTCTCTCCTCGGCCAGGTTAATCATGCTCAATGCCGGTCTGTCTTTCACCGAGCCAGCGGGGTTATTGCCTTCCAGCTTAACCAGAATGACATTGGATGTTTTACCCGGTAGCCTTTGCAAACGAACCAGTGGAGTGTTACCGACAAAGGCCTCCAGGGTTGGGTATTCAGTCATGTTTCTACTTCTTTAGCTTTATGAATTGGGGGTAAATGCTGCTAAAATCCTGATTACAATATAAAAACGATATAGATGTTCCACCCTTTTATTACACATTATCCCATAATGCCAAAGACTAACCAAAGCACTGGAAAATATATGCCGCATCATATCGCAAGGCTATCAACATGCATATTTTTATTAATGTCATTGGATATTAACGCAGAACCTGACATGGATGCGATGATTGGACTTGAACAATATATGCAGGACTTGCCTATTGTGCTCTCGGCTACTCGTCTTGCTCAACCGCTATCAGAAGCCCCTGTTGCCATGACGGTGATTGATCGTGAAATGATCGATGCCTCCGGGGCCCGTACCATTCCGGATTTGTTAAGACTGGTACCCGGTTTTCAGGTGGGTTATTTCGATGGTAATTCGCCAGTGGCTGCCTACCACGGACATAGCGATGAAAACTCCAAACGAGTACAGGTACTGGTAGACGGCCGCTCGGTATATGTACCATCGATTGCAGGCATTCCCTGGCAGGATATGCTGGTCGACATCGACGACATCGACCGTATCGAAGTGACCCGCGGCCCCAGTGCTGCTACTTATGGCAATAACTCGTTTTTTGCTGTCGTCAGTATCATTACCCGTTCTGCCATCGAAGATCAGGGACACAAAATCAAAACCGTGGCAGGCAGTCATGACACTATCGACACCTACTATCGTTATGGTGGACAAAACGGCAGCCTTGATTACCGGATTACAGTCGGCACTGAGAACAATGATGGTACCGACATGCTTAACGATTACACGGCAGCTGATTACCTTAGTTACCGCCTCGACTATCAGATGGATAGCAACCAGCGCCTATCTTTCCAGGGCGGCTTCAAATCACTGGACAAGGGAGACCACGAACCCCCACCCGACCATGAAATTAATGTGTCATCCGGCTTCCAGTGGATCAAGTGGGAGAACCAGTTGTCTAGCCGGCACAGCATAGCCTGGCAGTACTATTACAACCTGCATGACCAGGAAGAATTTATCAGCACCATCGATATACCTGATTACGACATGGGGGGTGGAATAGTCATCGACGGCTTTGCTCTGGATTACACACTGAATATCAAATCGGAACGTCATGATCTGGAGTTTACCCACTACTACACCCTGAATGATTTCCGTCTGGTATCCGGCGTCAGCGCCAGACAGGATATAGTCACGGCCAACCAGGTATTCGATGAAGACGGCACCCAACGTAACAATCTATATCGTGCATTTACTCATGGCGAATACCGTTTCAATCAGCAATGGCTGCTCAACGCCGGCGTGATGGTCGAAGACAACGACATATCCGGAAATGATGTGTCGCCCCGTATAGCTCTGATTCATCACATCAACAAGGATCATACCATTCGCCTGAGTGCATCCCAGGCAACCCGCACACCTGTACTCTGGGAAGAACACGCCAATTATCGCCTGGTGCAACAACTAACCCAGACTGGCGGTGATCCTCTGGATCCTGCTGTTCAGACTCTATTGGGTGGTACGGATATACTCGTTAATCAGTACCAGATTTCCTCCGGCAATTTGAATTCTGAAGAAATAAGCAGTTTTCAAATCGGTTATATCGCCCAATTCCTTAACAATAAACTGCAACTGGACGTGAATATTTTCAAGGACAAAACCGACCAGCTTATCGATCAAATTCAGGATGTAACAGCTCCGGATGATAATTACGATGTGCTATTTGGCGGCGAAACCAGCCCGATTGCCGATGATTTTCAGAATGCCTACCAAACAGAATCCGAGGGCCTGGAATTAAGCATCGACTATAAACCGCAAAATGATTTACGCATTTATGCTCATTATGCCTATATCGATATCACCGCCAGCGCCTTCAATCCAGATGCCAATCCAGCCATCAAAAGACGACTGGAAGTATCCGCGCCCACTAACACCTACGGCCTCATGTTGATAAAACATTTCGAAAACAATGTTGATATTGGCATCAATTATTATCGTGTTGGAGAAATGGACTGGATGGACAGAACAGGTTCAACTCGCCCGTACTATGCAGATCGTTCAGCACAACCCTATGACAAGCTGGATTTTAAAATCAGCAAATCACAAAACATAGGATCCAGCAGATTACATTACTCCCTGACACTACAGAATCTGATAGAAGATTTCTATGACTACAACAAAACAAGATACACAGACGCTACTTTGTCTACCGTGGCACCAACCGGAAACATCAGCTCCTACGGCAGCCTGCAAGACAGACGGGCATATATAGAATTAAGCTTACTTTTTAACTAGGAACAGGCCTGGGATTCGACGAGCAGGGATACAGGGACAGCAGCAAAATATATGACGCATTATCAACAATCAAAACAATACACTCCA
>JBFHPZ010000254.1:0-4504 GCA_041592495.1 Gammaproteobacteria bacterium
CATTGGAAAAGTTGCCGGATTGTTTTTCACCAGGTTTGCATGATTCGTTCTCCAGTGGTTCTGAAACTCTTCCGCACTCATCTCTGGTCGTCTTTTTATTGCGACAATTAGTTTGATCATTATCTTTTTCCTTACATCTAAATAAATGGTGTCAGATAAAGCGTCCTTTAATTTTTCCGACACAATTGTTAAACAGCAGGCATTTTTTCATATTTTAATGTTGCTTCATAGCCTGGAAATTAAAACGTGTCAGGGAGTCATCTCTGCTTATATCAGGAAGTTTGGAAGGTTAGTGTGATAAATGAACCCCGGCAATCAATGTCAAATGGAGCTGCATATTTTTGGTTTCTAGTCTAGGCCCAGGTTAGCTTGTTGTTATTTTTCCGGAAATAATTCTAGCCATGAATCTTCAGAACCGGCTAAAAGACTTAAATCATCATGTAAAGGTTTGTTGCAGGAACTGGCATCAACCGCCTGAGCCACGATACTTGATGCAGGTGAAAAATAAACTACAACTTCACAATGCAAACGTCCTTCCGATTCATGTCGAATAAATAGCGCCATGTTCCTGGGTTTGCCCGCTTTTTCATAGTGTGTTATGAACATATCCTTGATGTCATCCAGCGATTGTGTAGACAACAAGGCATCACCAAGATTCTTTGAGAACCAGTTGCTCATCAGTTAGAGCTCGTAGGATAGTGTGAAGGGTGAACCCCAATAATCCATTTCATAGGGCATTGCAATGTTGTGCTTTGTTCCTCAGCCCAGGCTGGATTACTTATTAGTAATTTCATTCTTTGAGTATGCATTTTCCTTCTTTTTCCAACCAGAAAACGGTATTACCAGCAACAACAATTGATCCCGCAACTAATGCCTGAACCGGTATTGATAATAAGGTGGCAATACATGCTTCATTTTGACAACTTCCTTGTCTCATACCAAATTCCGAGTTTTTGAGTATTAATTTTTTATAAGTAATATTGCATTCAGCATCATAGTATTCAATTTGTTTTGGGTAATAGGCACAACCTGTTAACAGAAATGCGATTATTCCGGTGATTAATTTCATGTGCCATCCTTAGTCGTAGTTTTTCACGGGTTATGTATAGTTGTTTTTAATCAGCCAGCCAGTGTTGGATAATCTGTATAGCCCTTTTCATCACCGCCATAGAAGGTTGCTGTGTCCGCCTGGTTCAATTCAGCACCGGCTTTAAAACGCTCAACCAGATCAGGATTGCCGATATATAAATAACCGAATGACACCATATCCGCCTGATTGTTGGTTATGGCTTTTTGCGCTTTATCGAAATCATATGCGCAGTTAGCCATATAGGGGCCATGGAATCGATCTTTGATTTGTTGATAATCCAGTTCGCGGGTTTTAGTTGGCATGTCGCCTTCCAGTACATGCAAATAAGCAAGTTTGAAACTGTCCAGCATTTCGGTCACACGATTGAAGGTGTGTTGCGGATCACTGTCGTGCATATCGTTAAACTTGTTTTCCGGTGAAATGCGAACACCAACTTTATCCGGACCAATGGCATCGCACACGGCACTCATGACTTCTTTCAACAATCGATAACGATTTTCGATGCTGCCACCGTATTCATCCTTGCGCTGATTACTGCCATCCCGCAGGAACTCATCCAGCAAGTAGCCATTGGCGGCATGCACTTCCACGCCATCGAAACCGGCGGACATGGCATTACGGGCTGCGGCGACATAGTCAGCAACTATGCCGGGTAATTCACTGGCATCCAGTGCGCGAGGTTCGACAAAATCCTGCATGCCGGTATAAGTCACCGCCTGACCCGAAGGTTTAATCGCCGATGGTGCCACGGGTAAGTGTCCATCGGGTTGCAGCGAAGGGTGAGAAATTCTGCCCACATGCCACAGCTGCATGAATACCCGGCCGCCCTTGTCATGAATGGCTTTGGTCACCAATTTCCAGCCTTCGATTTGTTCGGCACTATGAATACCGGGTGTAGCAGGATAGCCAACACCCTGGGGCGATATTTGCGCAGCTTCGGTAATAATCAAGCCGGCACTGGCACGTTGTGCATAGTAGGTGACATTGAGTTGGTGTGGAACATTGCCAGCGCCAGCACGGTTGCGGGTCATCGGCGCCATGATAATGCGATTGGGTAAGGTGTAAGGTCCGATTTTGATGGGTGAAAACAGGTCGATGTTGTTTTTCATGTGATTTCCCTGAAACTAAGACGAATGCATGAGTGAATGATAAGGGCCAGAAAATGGTTTTCAAGTCCAGGCTTATGAATAAAAGCAGGGTGATGGATTCTACTTAACGCAGCATCGTGTCAAGCTGGTCAACAATTTCAGCCCAATCCGCATCGTCATCTTTCACCTGTTTCAAAAAGGATGCCTGTGAGGCGTTCCAGAAATCTGCATGATGCAGTTCAACCGAGCCGGGTAAGGGCTTGTTGTTATTGATGAATTCATCGATTGCGTCGTTTGTGTTGTCGAGGCCCAACTGCTTGAATAGCGATGTCAGGTTATGGGTGGGTGCTTCCATCGTTTTCATCCTAATCGTAGTTTAGTGTGAAACACATGGAATCATATGCAAGAAGATATGATCCGACCTTTTAAATAGTAAACATGGCATCCAGATCATGCTTTGAATAGGCTTTGAACGCGAGCATGGTGTCGGTCTTTTCAATGCCATCGATGTTGACTAATTGTTCGGTTACAAGTGCTGCAAGTTCATCATTGCTTGCTACGCGTACTATGGCAACCAGATCAAAATTACCGGTCACCGAGTAAACTTCAGAGATTTCATTGATATCAGCGAGCTGTTCAGCGATTTCATTTACTTTTGTGCGCTTCACGTTCATTAAAATGATAGCGGTAATCATTAACTAATACCCCTTTGAGTTGTCCTGGTTTTTATTGAGCACCTGTAATAGCAAGGTGTTCAGCATAACAAAATGCCATCAATATTGTTTGAGTGAAAGCAATGTTATGCCTGATCATCGCCAGATGTATGAAGAAGGCTAAATTGAGATACACCTTGAGAATCAATGAATAAGCATTGAATTTTCAGGCAATGTGTTCACCGATAAATAAAATAGAAGCGGCCTTCCGGGTGTGTGGGTTCATGGGTTCCTGGAAGTTGGTCAGTGTCAGACCATTATCCCTGAAGAGTAATTTCCATGTTTCCAGGGTTCTAAAATACCAGGGGGCAGGATCACTAAAGCCATCACTGAAACCGGCCCAGGAACCTTCACGCCAGCCATCTTTATATATACCATCACCACAGCCCGCAATGGGATGAATGGTTTGTACAATAAAGGCGCCACCTTTATTCAACAGCAAAGGAATTTGTTTAAAGACATGTTCAACAGATTCTCTGCCAAGAAGCGCAAAGTTACTCACCACTACATCGAATTGTTCACCAGGTGAATCGGTTGCAATGTTTTCATAGGCCAGCGTCTTAAATCGTCCACCACCTTGTTCACTGGCGTATTGTATGAATTCGGGGATGACATCAATGCCCAACGCATCAATGCCTGAATTGACCAGCTCTCGCACCAGCCAGCCTTCACCACAGCCAATATCCAGAACTGTTTTGGGTTTGCGTGAAGTCACGGCATCAAGTATTGCCTGATTGGTGATGGCAAGCCGGCTGGCAATTTCACCGTTTTCTATAGCAGAAACCCAGGGAGCAACATTCTTCTTCCATGATTCGATAATCTGTTTATCACATAAGTGTTTCATGGATTCATCAACGCATTACGTGAAGTGATTTATTCACCATTATCGCGGTATTTCATTTGCATGCCATTGAGGAAGTTCCGCAGGATCTGGTCTTTGCATGCGCGATAATGTTTATGATCGGCCTTACGGAAAAAAGCGCTCAATTCGTGTTTGCTTATTTGCACATCCGACAGGTTCAGAATTTCCAGTACGTCCTCGGCTTTCAGGTCCAGGGCGATTTTCAACTTCATCAAAATGATATTGTTAGTTAATCGCTTTTCCGGCCTGGGTTGTGGCCCTTCTTTTTTGCCGCGTCGATCGATAATTAAACCATTAAGGAAAATAGCCAGCTCGGTATCGCTGCATGTTTGAAATGCAGGGTCATCGTCTTTCTTAAGCCAGTTGCTGACCTGCTCCCGCGTGACCTTAAGGTCAGCCAGGCCAAAGAGTTCAATCATCTTCGAATCATTAAAATCGAAGGTGTAGCGTATGCGGCGTAATATATCGTTATTGATCACAAGTGTTCTCTGCTTGAAGTGGTCAGATATTGGAGATATCAGGATTCAGAGTATAAATATCAGGCTTTATATACCACAACACTACATTGTTTTTACTCTGATCCCAAATATTTTCGTGTGGGTTTGACTTTAAGGGAATACTTAATAAATGTCATCCCGAGCGCCTCGATGTACCATTTATTGTCATCCCGAGCGCAGCCGAGGGATCTTGTGTTTCAGGTTACTACTATTTGCCAGCAGTTAAGATCTCTCGGCTGCGCTCGAGATGACAA
>JBFHPZ010000255.1:0-4498 GCA_041592495.1 Gammaproteobacteria bacterium
AGGTAATCTGTTCTTTCAACGATCTTATTGTATTTGGTAATTCCGGCAAACAAGGTACCCTGGTCTATGGCGCCGCCTTCCCCTGAACTTTCCTGGAGTCCGCCCTTACCAAAAATATGGGTCGATGTTTCGCCGGTAATGAACAGTATGGCCTGTTTATCTGCATAGGCATTGGCGACACCGGTCACCAGGTTGGTTGCGCCTGGGCCTGCTGTGGTGATACAGGCGCCGATTTTGCCGGTAGAGCGTGCATAGCCACCCGCCATGAATGCTGCGCCTTGCTCGTGCTTTGCCAGTACTGTCTGGATGCTGGAATCATACAGGCTGTCATATACAGGCAGTATGTGGGCACCGGGCATGCCGAATATGCATTCAATACCTAGACGTTCCATGTATTTAACAATTAATTCACTAACTGTAACTTTCATATAACCGCATCATTAATAGTGATTAAAATATCGGTGTGTGTTTATCGAAACGCCAGGGAATCGGATTGGTTCAAGGTCATGTTTATCTGCCTGAATGGTACACCATTTTGGTGCATTAAGGAGCCACCACTAGCGCATGGTTTTCGTATTATTCGTTGACGGTTGATATATGGTACGCCAGTTATTACCTGTCTCTGAGCCAATTCAAACGAATCTATCAGATATCACTAGCAGCGTGAAATAACATCGCTGAGTTTCATGGCGCCATTTCCTGTGCGATGTGAAATTTGTGCAATAAAGAGTTCGGCCGTGGCAATGGCGTCGCTCAGGGCATTGTGAGCAGGGTATCTGGGTAAGTTGTAATCTTCGCGTAAAGCGGCCAGGCGCAAGCTTTGGTTATAGGGTGTTACGCCGCGATGTTTGAGGCTTTTATATTCGATAGCGAAGGTGTCGACCAGGGGGAAAATGAAGCCTGTACCAAATACCTTTTTACATGCCTTGTTTAAAAAACCACATTCAATATTGGCATGGTGTGCCAGTAGCACGCGTCCCTGTAGTGCCTTTAAAATTTCCAGCATGGCATCCTCAAGTTCAATGCCTTGAGAAGACTCATCATCGAAAATGCGATGAATAATTGCGCTTTCTTCCGGTATAGCCTGCTTGGGACGTACCAGAAAATAATTGCTTTCGGCAAGTATGACCGACATGTTGCGGATAACCGTATACCCAACGCTCAGGATTTCATCCTGTTGTAAATCCAGTCCGGTCGCTTCAAGATCCAGGGCCAGGAATTCGATTTGATCCAGTGTGCAGTCAGTGGAAACAAAAGGCTCATGTAAATAATCTGCCAGCGGACCAGCCGGAGTTTTTTTCAAAAGTTTTTTGCGAAGTTGATCCGCTGAGAAAAAACGTTCAAACATGAAGCGCAACCTTTAAAATCGACCGGTTTGATAACGTTGGCCAAGCGCCGCCTGTATGGTGCGTACAATTTCAAAGGCATCCTTTAAATGATTGCGTTCGAAGTTGGAAAGATCTTCCGGCGAAATAAAATTGTTTGGTTTGTTGCCTGCTTTAATCATGCGAGCCTGGTGACGCAGGCGAATCATGCCGATCAATTCCAGGGCGTGTTTTAAATCTGCTGCGCCCTGATTACTGACTTCACCCAGACCACCAACCGCTTCAAGGCGTGATTGTGTATTCACTGCATTGATGCCGCTGGCCAGGCAATAAATACGAGCAAGATCAATAATGGGAACTATGCCATTGTGTTTGAGGTCGAGTGTGTTGTTGTGCTCGCCATCATGTACCAGCACAAAACGCCGGAAAAAACCCAGGGGTGGCGTGTGATGTAGTGCGTTACCCGCAAGGTGTGCTAGGAAAATGCGATTGCTTTTGGATAAAGTGAGAACGTATTCCTGCAGTTCAGTGAATAATTCATTTTTTCCATGCAGGCAGCGCATATCAAAAAAGATACTGGCATGCATTAAAGCCTGTGGTTCGGGTTTATTGATCCAGTTGTCAAAGTTGCGTTTCCACCCACTTAAGGATTGACGCCATTTTGTATTGGTTGCCATAACATCGCCGGGACAATAATCATAGCCGCAGGCATTCATGCCATCACATACGTAATGCGCAAGCTTTTCAAAATAGTCGCCATGTAGCTGCGGGTCATAATCATTGCTCAATAACAGGCCGTTATCCTGATCTGTCTGTGCGGTTTGTTCAAGTCGTGCCAGTGAACCGAAAGATAACCAGCAATATTCAATGGGTGGAGGTCCAATCTTTTCTTCTGCCAGTTGCAACAAGCGTGTTGTGATGGCTTCACCCAGGATTGAAACCATGTGTCCAATACTGTGTGCAGTGGCGTCGGCATCCACCAGGTTGACCAGTACCTGTGGTATTAATGTGCTGGTTTCGGCCAGCTGCTGTACTGTGGTTTGTTTATAAATATCACCCACCAGAAATATAGGTGAGGCAGATTGTCGCTGGATAAGATCGGATGCACTGACAATGCCGGTTACGCTGCCTTGATGCATTACGGGTAAATGTCGAATGTTGCGACGTGACATGAGCATCAGTGCAGAATAGGCATAGTCTTCCTGGCTAATAGTGTAGGGATTGACGGTCATGATGTTTTCAATGGATGCATTGATATCCATTTCCCTGGCAAGGCAACGGCTGCACATGTCGCGATCAGTGACAATGCCCGCCAGCTTGCTGTTGTCACAAACCAGAATGGCAGAAGCTTTTTCTTCTGTCATTTTCTTTGCAGCTTCACTGATGGATACATCGGGATGCAACATGATCCAGTTGCGATTCACTATGTCTTTTATGGGCAGTGTCATGAGGCTGATATCATTGTCGCCTCGTGAAGTCTTTTGATGTTGTACCGCATCGTGTAATCGAACTGCACCATCAGCGTGAAAGAAATAGGCGAAGCGTTCGTAGAGTTCGCACAGTTGTTTGAACTTAAAACGCGGAAGTTTGTACAGCAGGGTATCTTCAATCGCTTTAACGTTGTAACGAGTGCGCCCGCGTAATAATGAACGTGCGCCAAAAGTGTCACCTTCGCCGCGGCGTGACAGTAGCAACCCATGTTCGTCGCTTACTTCAACGGCACCGCTGCGGATAATATACAGGCAGGTATTTTCCATGCCTGGTGAGAATATGAGCGTATTGCGCCGCATATAACTCAGTTCCAGTGCAGAGGGTAATTTGTCGAGTTCGGCATCCGGTAACTGATCAAACGGATGGTGGGTGGCCAGAAATTCGCGAATCTCAATCAGTTCAATATCCATTGTTCCAGACTTTCAAACAAGAGTGATGATTCCACTATACAACATGTACATTGTGTTTGTGATATGTAAATAAAAAAGGAGCCCTTTGCAGGGCTCCTTCATGTTGACGCTATGAGTTGTTAAACATGATTAATGTTCAACAGCTGCACTTGCGCCTTTGGGTATGCGGATATCTTCCACAATGTGCTGGATATGCTCCGGCGGTGGTGCAGTCACTTTCGATACCGCAATGGCAACAATGAAGTTAACCATGGCGCCGACAGCACCGAATGCTTCCGGTGAAATACCCAGTAACCAGTTGGCTGGTGTATTCGGGAAGTTGTTGGTTTCAGGAATGAAGAACCAGCCCTTGAACATAAAGATATAAACCAGGGTTACAGTAAGACCACTTAACATACCGAATATTGCACCGGTGTTGTTAACGCGCTTGTTAAATATACCCATCATCAATGCCGGGAATATAGACGAAGCTGCGAGACCAAACGCCAGTGCCACCACCTGTGCCGCGAAGCCCGGTGGATTCATGCCGAGCCAACCAGCCACCAGAATCGCACCGGCCATGGCAATACGACCTGCCATGAGTTCATTCTTTTCAGAAATGTCCGGTACGAATACGCCTTTCAACAGGTCATGGGAAATGGCTGAGGAAATGGCCAGTAACAAGCCGGCAGCTGTTGATAATGCTGCGGCAATACCACCGGCTGCAACCAGTGCAATGACCCATGCAGGTAATCTGGCGATTTCAGGATTGGCCAGTACCATGATGTCGCGGTCGATCTTGGTCATTTCGTTGCCTTTCCAGCCAAAACTTTCGGCCTTGGTAGCAAACTCCGGGTTCTTGTCATTGTAGTACTGGATACGACCATCACCGTTCTTGTCTTCAAACTTCAACAGACCGGTGACTTCCCAGCGGCTCATCCAAGCAGGACGCTTGTCATATTCGAGGCTGGCCTGGGGGGCGAAGACGCTGTCAGTACTCATGACTGCCGAATTGACGGTCTTGAGCAGGTTCATCTTTGCCATCGCGGCCACGGCCGGAGCAGTTGTGTAGAGAATGGCGATGAAAACCAGCGCCCAACCCGCCGAAGAACGAGCGTCTTTAACCTTGGGTACGGTGAAGAAACGGATAATAACGTGCGGCAGGCCCGCGGTACCGATCATCAACGAGACCGTGTAGACGAACATGTTCAAGGTGCTGATACGGGTGCTGGTGGTGTACTGAGCAAAGCCCAGATCCTGCACGATAAGGTCGAGCTTGTGCAGCAAAGCAAC
>JBFHPZ010000256.1:0-4493 GCA_041592495.1 Gammaproteobacteria bacterium
AAAATTTCATGAATTCTTATGTTAATTCAGTTGATTAGATTCGGATCATTATCACCTGATCAGCTGTGTAAGCCGATAATCCTTTAGGTTCACAATTTTAACTTTCCTGGTTTGTTGTCGGGCCCAAAGCTCTCTTGATGATTTGCTTTTTCACAACACATAAAAAAGCCCCCGATTATGGCCGGGGGCTTTTTTATGTATGGCGGAGAGAGAGGGATTCGAACCCTCGATAGAGTTACCCCTATACACCCTTAGCAGGGGTGCGCCTTCAGCCTCTCGGCCATCTCTCCAAAACTTTCTCGATGTGTAATTTCCATTTACAGTTTTACACTTCCTGTGGCGCACTGCGCCCTACTCCGGACTCCTGTCCTCCGTCCTTCGGATCATGCTACGCATGTTCAAAATTGCTCCCGGCAATTTTGTCAGCCTCTCGCTCTTGGTTATCTATCCGTAATTTGTTTTTTTAACTAAAAAAACCGCCGCATGACTGCGGCGATTTTTAATGGTGCGTAGGATACCTTTGATCGGGCTTCGGGTAAAGCCCCAAAAAACTTATTCTACTGGATGACTACTGTCGCCAGGCGCTTGCTCGCGCTTGATGCGTTCGTAGATCTCTTCACGATGGACCGATACTTCTTTAGGCGCGTTGATACCGATACGTACCTGGTTGCCTTTCACACCCAGTACAGTGACGGTAACTTCATCACCAATCATTAATGTTTCACCTACACGGCGAGTTAAAATTAACATCTTCCTGCTCCTTATTCTCAATCACCAATGGCTTCCAGAGTCCAATCGTCCTCTTTCCCACCAAGCCTCTAGTCTAGCACAGATGGTTATGCCGTCGAGGCGCAACGACACCATCTACATCAAAACAATGACAATTATCCAGCCTTTGTTTTGGGTTCTTTATCCAGATCAAATGCAGCATGCAGAGTACGCACACCCAGTTCCAGATATTTTTCAGCTATTACAACGGAAATTTTGATTTCTGAAGTTGAAATCATCAGGATGTTGATGCCTTCTTTGGCCAGTGCTGCAAACATTTTGCTGGCAATACCAGCGTGAGATCGCATACCAACACCCACTAGCGAAATTTTGACGATGGTGTTATCACCATATACTTTACGCGCACCCAACGCATCACCCGTTTTGGTGAGTCGCTCCAGGGCTGTCTGATAGTCATTACGATGTACAGTAAAGGTAAAGTCGGTACAACCATCTTCACCAACGTTCTGTACGATCATATCGATTTCGATATTGGCTTCTGTAATCGCACCCAATATATCGGATGCAACACCAGGCTTATCCGGCACACCGGTTATGGTTAATTGGGCTTCATCTTTATTGAATGCGATGCCGGAAATCAGAGCTTCTTCCATCCCGTTTTCCTCAGTTGTAATTAAGGTACCACCCGAGCCTTCACCCTCTTCAAATGATGACAGTACTCGTAACGGAACATTGTATTTACCTGCAAATTCGACAGAGCGAATTTGCAAAACCTTTGAACCCAGGCTGGCCATCTCCAGCATTTCTTCGAAGGTAATGCGGTCCAGCTTTCTGGCCTTGGGTTCGATACGCGGATCGGTGGTATAGACACCATCCACATCCGTAAAAATCTGGCATTCATCAGCTTTCAATGCTGCAGCCATGGCCACTGCAGTGGTATCGGAACCACCACGTCCGAGAGTAGTTATGCGACCGTGATCATCGACTCCCTGAAAACCGGCGACTACGATGACATAGTTCTGATCCAGATCCTGACGTATTTCTTCACACTGGATATCCATGATACGCGCTTTGCCATAGGCGCTATCCGTTAGCATCTTGATCTGGGGACCTGTATAGGATTTTGCGGGTACACCACGTTTTAATAAAGCCATGCTCAGCAAAGCGATAGTGACCTGTTCACCTGTAGCAACCAGCACATCCAGCTCGTGAGCTGGTGGGCGCTCATTAATTTGCTTGGCCAGCGCGATGAGTCGATTGGTTTCACCGCTCATGGCAGAAAGCACAACGACCATTTGGTTGCCTTTTTCACGTGCGGCAATTACACGTTCTGCAACGGCTTCAATCCGCTCAATTGTGCCGACTGAAGTACCACCATATTTTTGGACGATCAGTGCCATGGAAATTCCACTTGTCAGTATGTAAAAACCCGCCAGCTGGCGGGTTTTGTAATAGTTTTAAGGCGCCGAATTATGTCACAACTTTTTTTGTTATGCGAGCTGTTGCTGAACCCAGTCGTTGACGGATGCCAGTGCCTTGTCGAGGTTCTCCGGTTGATTACCGCCAGCCTGCGCCATATCCGGTCGACCGCCGCCTTTGCCTCCAACCTGGCTTGCGACCATATTGATCAAATCCCCCGCCTTGAGACGGTTGGTCTGGTCCTTACTGACACCGGCAACCAGCTTGACGCTGCTATCTTCAACGGTAGCCAGGACAATGGCGCAGGAAGCAAGCTTGTCCTTGAGCTTGTCCAAGGTATCGCGCAGTGCCTTGCTATCGATACCATCAAGACGTGCTGCCAGTACTTTCATACCATTGATTTCAACCGCTTCTGCCGTTAAATCCCGGCCGGTTTGTGTTGCCAGTTTGGTCTTGAGTGTCGCCAGTTCCTTGTCCTGCGCCTTAAGCTTCTCAAGCAGCTGTTGCACCTTGTTATCCAGTTCATCCCGACTGCCTTTAAGCATGGATGCAATACGATCAATCTTCTGATCCTGTTGTTCTGCATACTCAACAGCGGCTTCGCCAGTAATGGCCTCTATACGCCGCACGCCAGCTGCAATACCGCTTTCTGAAACAATCTTGAAAAAGCCAATATCGCCACTGCGCTGCACATGGGTACCGCCGCATAACTCGATGGAGAAATCGCCCATGGTGACCACGCGTACAACATCGCCATATTTTTCACCGAATAGCGCCATGGCACCTTTGGCCTTGGCCTGATCGATGGGCATTTCCTCGGCCTGTGTAGCCAGATTTTCTCGAATCTGCTCATTCACCATGCGTTCGATTCGGGTCAATTCATCTGCTTTGACGGCTTCAAAATGAGAGAAGTCGAAACGCAGTCGCTCATTATTTACCAATGAGCCTTTTTGCTGAACATGTTCACCTAACACATCACGCAAGGCAGCATGCATCAAATGGGTTGCCGAATGATTGCGAATGGTTGCCTTTCGACGGTTGGCATCGATCATGGCTTCGAGTTCATCGCCAATTTTAATGCTGCCCTGGGATAACTGGCCTATATGGATAAATGCCTTGCCCTGCTTCTGGGTATCCATGACTTCAAAATGGCTATCGGCATTGAGTAAAACACCGGTATCGCCCACCTGACCACCGGATTCTGCATAGAATGGTGTATTGCTTAGCACCACAACAGCTTCATCGCCTGCGTGAATTTCATCGACTGCCTGCCCTTCCCTGAACAAAGCCGCCACTTTGGAGCGATCCAGTAAATGGTCATAACCGGTAAAACGGGTGACTGCATCGGTCTTGATTGCATCATGGTAATCTGCACCGAACTGGCTTGCTGCACGGGCGCGATCCTTTTGCATTTGCATTTGTTGGTCGTAGCCTTCCTGGTCAACACTCAAACCGCGTTCGCGGGCTATGTCTGCCGTCAGGTCGATGGGGAAACCATAGGTATCATATAACTTGAATACCATGTCTCCGGGAATCAACTTGTCTTTCAGCCCGGCAATGCACTCATCAAGAATTTTCATGCCCTGATCCAGGGTTTCAGCAAAACGCTCTTCTTCCAGTTTAAGGATGCGCTCTACATTCGCCTGATTTTTGGCCAGGTCCGGATAAGCCTTACCCATCTCGTTGACCAGTGGCGCGACCAGTTTGTAGAAAAACGCATTGTTCTGTCCCAGCTTGTGGCCATGGCGCAGGGCGCGACGAATAATGCGCCTCAACACATAACCACGACCTTCATTGGAGGGGGTAACGCCATCAACGATAAGGAAGGCACAGGACCGTATATGGTCAGCGATGACCCGTAGAGATGTGTGCTCTATATCCGTTGTACCGGTTTCCCTGGCCGCTGCCTTGATCAGGTTCTGGAACAGATCGATTTCATAATTACTGTGTACATGCTGTAAAACGGCCGCCAGACGTTCCAGACCCATGCCGGTATCCACCGAAGGCTTGGGCAAAGGCGTCATAGTTCCATCCTTGGCGCGATCATATTGCATGAACACCAGGTTCCAGATTTCGATATAACGATCGCCATCCTCTTCCGGTGAACCGGGCGGACCACCGGGGATGTCTTCACCGTGATCATAGAAAATTTCAGTGCAGGGACCGCAAGGACCGGTGTCACCCATGGACCAGAAATTATCGCTATCAAATTTCTTGCTGCCGGATTTGTCCCCTATGCGGGAAAAACGCGCCGGATCAACACCAATTTCTTTCAGCCAGATGTCAGCCGCTTCATTGTCTTCCTGGTACACCGTGACCCACAGTTTTTCTTTGGGCAGTCCCAC
>JBFHPZ010000257.1:0-4467 GCA_041592495.1 Gammaproteobacteria bacterium
AAACTGCTGAAAAACTGGAACAGGAACAGGTACGTGTAAAAGTTGCAGGACGTATGATGGCAAAACGCATCATGGGCAAAGCCAGCTTTACCCAGTTGCAGGATATGTCCGGTCGCATTCAATTGTTTTTGCAACGAGACAGTTTGCCCGAAGGTGTTTACAACGAAGGTTTCAAAAAGTGGGATGTGGGTGACATTATCGGTGCTGAAGGTATTGTGTTCAAAACCAAAACCGGTGAATTGTCCGTCAAGGTTGATAATGTTTATCTGTTAACCAAATCATTACGGCCTTTGCCGGAAAAATGGCATGGCCTGTCGGATCAGGAAACCCGTTATCGTCAACGCTATGTTGACCTGGTGATGAATCAGGAAGTGCGTGATACTTTCCGCAAGCGTTCCAATATCATTTCCTATATTCGTCGCTTCTTCGATGAGCGTGGTTTCCTTGATGTGGAAACACCCATGATGCAGGCGATTCCCGGTGGTGCGACGGCGCGTCCTTTTATAACCCACCATAATGCGCTGGACATGCCTCTGTTCCTGCGTATTGCTCCTGAGCTTTATTTGAAGCGTCTGGTAGTCGGTGGTTTTGAAAAGGTTTATGAAATCAATCGTAATTTCCGTAATGAAGGTTTATCCACACGGCATAACCCTGAATTCACCATGCTGGAATTTTACCAGTCCTATTCCGATTATCATGATCTGATGGATTTGACTGAAGAATTACTGAAAGGAATTTGTGAAGATGTAATTGGCACAACCCTGATTCAATATCAGGGCGAGAGCTATGATTTCTCCAAACCTTTCTTGCGCCTGAGTGTGTTTGATTCCATTTTGCAATTTAATCCGGACATCAAGGCAGATGATCTGAAAAATCGCGACAAAGCTGCGAAAATTGCGGAAGGTCTGGGGATACCTGTTAAAGCCTCCTACGGACTAGGCAAAATCCAGATCGAGATTTTTGAAAAAACCGTAGAGCATCGTTTGAAAGATCCAACCTTCATTACGGAATATCCGACAGAAGTGTCACCACTGGCGCGACGCAATGATAAAAATCCGTTTGTTACCGATCGCTTTGAGTTTTTTGTCGGTGGCCGTGAAATCGCCAACGGTTTTTCCGAGTTGAATGATGCGGAAGATCAGGCGGAACGTTTCATGCAACAGGTGGCAGACAAGGATGCAGGCGATCTTGAAGCCATGCATTATGATGCGGATTATATTCGCGCACTGGAACATGGTCTGCCGCCAACGGCCGGGGAAGGTATTGGCATAGATCGCCTGGTGATGCTGTTAACGGATTCGCCTTCGATTCGGGATGTCATTCTATTCCCGCATATGCGAGCAGAAGCAGAGTAGATAAGAAAAGAGGGGCGAAAGCCCCTCTTTGATTTTGTCTGTTAATGTTTTTTATGCTTAGAAAACCAGTGACTGTTTAGCGTTCTCAATCAATTCCTGATTCTCTTCAATTTCAATGACATTGATTTCAGTATCCATGCCCAGTTTGCCAAACGCAGGTACCAGCGACCAGTCTTCAGGTGCATGTTTTTCATCCACATGGCCACCCTGTAGCAGGGCTACCTGAACGACATCGACAAACGCCGGACCGCCATCGTGTTTGTATGTGAAATTGTGGCATTCCCTGACCACTTCAATCATGTGCTCGGGAAAGTTCCAGGTTTTCAGTATCAGTGCACCCACACGGCCCTGTAATTCCCATATAACTTCTTCCAGGGCATCGGAGTTCTGGAATAACTCATCATCATCCTCTGCCATGACCAGGATGGGTAAGGATCCAATATTGTGAATCAGGCCGGCCAGCAACGCCTGTTCCGGGTGAATGCCAGGTATGGTGGTGGCCAGCATGCGGCATATGGCAGCTACTTCAACTGCGGCGTTCCATGAATTTCTGAAGTGGTGATCGAGTACATCGGAGGTTGCCTGGTAAATCTGTTTCATGGCCAGGCTGATGACCAGGTCCCGAACCAGGCGTATGCCCAGTCGCGTGACCGCCATTTGCAAATCATCGATCGGGTTGCGGGTTCGATACAGGGGACTATTGGCGACCTGAATCAATCGCGCCGATAAGGATGCATCCTGAGTCAGGGTTTCAGCAATTTGCTGAGCGGAGGTTTTATCACTCTCAACGGCTTCACGAATTTTCAGGGCCACTTCCGGCAAGGTAGGTAGTACCAGTTGGTCTGTTTCAACAGCGGCCTTGAGTGATTCAAAAAATTCTTCTGCTTTTGCGCTCATTATTATTCCATTTCTTGCAATCTAGTTATCAGTATAGACGGTTTTAGATAGCGCGCTACTTGAACAATAATTCGGTTTCTTCGAACACCAGTTTGTTTTCTTCAATATCGAGGATATTGTTTTCAGTGTTGATATTTAGCTTGCTGAATGCGGGTACTGTTGTCCAGTCCTCGGGACAATCTATGCCGGTATAGATACTGCATTCGATGAGAGCTGCCTGTACTACATCAACATAATCGGCTTCGCCTTCATGATAGCGGTCAAAATGATAGCATTCACGGGCGACGTTCACCATGTAGTCCGGGAAATGCCAGGTGCGGAAAATATAGGCGCCGACATCCCCCTGGGTTTTTTGAATAATCAGTTTCAACGCTTCCGGATTATCGAATAATTCATCGTCATCTTCCGCCATGAGCAGGATGGGCAGGGCGCCGATGTTATGGGTTAATCCGGCTAACATGGCCTGCTCGCTTTCCAGGTGGGGGCAATGGCTAGCCAGCATACGAGCCATGGAGGCGGTTTTTACACTACTGAGCCAGATTTCCCGAAAGCGTTCTTCGAGCACATCATTGCTGGCCTGATACAGCTGTTTCATCGCCAGGGCAATAATCAGGTCCTTGACCAGTTTGAGACCGAGGCGAGTAATCGCCATTTGAATGTTATCGGCACTATTGCGGGTGCGATACAGCGAACTGTTTGCGACTTGCAGCAAACGAACCGCCAGTGCCGGATCCTGTGCGACAACTTCGGCAATGAGTTGCGCCGAGGTTTCCTGTTTTTCGCATTCTTCCCGAACCTGAAGGGCGACATCGGGCAGGGAAGGCAATACCAGTTGTTCACTGGCTATAACCCGTTTTACCTGATCGACAAATTGATTGATTTTATCTTGCATTCACTTAGGTATTTATCAGCGTTTCGATGATCTGGTGTATTTGTGGCTGGCTATCCTGGTATATGGCATGGCTATCTATACCCAGTTTTGCCATGGCTGGAATCAGGGTCCAGTCTTCCGGAATATTATGTCCTGAGGCATGACCACTTTGTAAAATCGCGACCTGAACTATATCGACATAATCTGCCGTCCCGGTATGACTCCGATGAAAATCATTCCATTGGCTAACAACCTGAACCAGATGAGACGGCAAATGCCAGAATTCCAGAATCAGCTTGCCGACACGGTTTTGTAGCTTCTCAACAATACGGCTGATAGCCGCGTTATTGTTAAGCAGGCTGTGATCCTGCTCAGCCAGTTGTAATACCGGTAAGGCACCGATGTTGTGAATCAGGCCCGCTAATAATGCCTGTTCAGGGTCCATGCCCGGTACATTGCAAGCGAGTGTGCGGCTGATGGCTGCAACTTCAACACTGGTTGACCAGAGTTCCCGGAAATAGCGTTGCAAGGTGTCTGATCCTGCCTTGTAAATTTGCTTGATCGCTATGGTGATTATCAGGTCCCGAACCACCCGGATGCCCAGGCGAGTGATGGCCATTTGCAGGCTGGTGATTTCAGCCCGTGGTCGGTAAAGCGGGCTGTTAGCCAGTTGCAGCAGGCGTATGGAAAGCGCTGGATCCTGCGCCAGAATTTCAGCTATTTGTTCGGCTGAACTGGTTTCCTTTTCAATGGCGTTTCGCACATTGAGCGCAACCTCCGGCAAACTCGGGAGTTTAAGCTGGTCGGTTTCAACTGCTTTTTGTAACTGCTGATAAAATTGTTCGGCTTTATCGTTCATGGGTTATTTTTATTACCCCTGCCAGATGCAGGGGCCTAAGTTTACCCATGAGTGTAGACAATAAATGCTCGCCAGGCAGATCAGCTGTCAGGATTTGGGTTTATCAAAGCTGTAGGGGAGGTCACGTACTTCCACCCTGGGGCCATTAGCGTCATGGAGCTGAAGCGCAGCTTTTTCCGCGTCACTGATATCGATGACCGCGAGGGCGGCATAACCGCCATCGGGATCAGGCTGGGCGCTGACGATGTTGCCCGTGCCCTGGCCAGAGCTGGTATCCGGTGAATATAGATTGTCACCGGGAAGGACAGGCTCACTGGTATCTATCTGAACCCTGAACATACGACGTTTCAGTTTACCCAGGTATTGCATGCGGGCTACCACTTCCTGTCCGGTATAGCAGCCTTTCTGGAAGTTAACGCCATTGATGAGCTGCAAATTGGTCATTTGGGGCACGAAGGCTTCGGCATTTTCGGGATATATTGTGG
>JBFHPZ010000258.1:0-4466 GCA_041592495.1 Gammaproteobacteria bacterium
TCCCTCTCCCTTGACGGGAGAGGGTTGGGGTGAGGGTGATTATTTAACATGCGGAGCACAACCGCGAAGCGCCAAGTCCCCTTGCAGTTTGCTGAGCAGCACGACTTTGGTAGCGCAAATTTGCCCGGACGGCAAATTTAGTCTTGATTAAGCCAGGGATGGCGCATCAAGACGGCGCGTTGGCAAAGTTGGGATGCGAAGGGACCCGCAGGGCTAACTGTTCGGGGCGCCTTTTTCTTTCGTCTGTTTCTTTTGTGGCGTTACAAAAGAAAGGGACTCGCCTAGGGGCGAAAAGCGCTAGTGGTAAGGAATACGTTCGTGACTGTTGCCTATGTCCTTGAACTAATTCGTAACCCATGTCTTTGAACAAATGATTAGTGGTCACCGACAAACCTGCCCATAATCAAACTCCTGCTTCCCACGCTTCATCTCAATCCGCGACTGAATAAAATTCATCACACTCGTCGCCGTTAATTTAAACATCGGCGAAATATCCATCCCCGCACTTTGCAAACCCTTGGCCGTCCACTTGTTACAGGTATTCATCAAATAATAATCGCCTTCACCTGTATAAAATTGACTATCACCATAAATTCCTTTTACATCCGGCACTATATGGCCTGCTTCATCATGATAAAAACTGTTAGCAATGAACTGTAATAAAGCCTGGTATCCCTGATCGGGTAAACAAATGTCCAGTACTTCACTGGCTGGAAAGTATTCCTGAGGCGGCTCAGGTAGTGCAACTACATGAACAATGGATTCTGTAGGCCATAGGATGGCTTGTATTGCTAAACCTGCTGTTATTTCCTGCGCCTGATAAAACCCTTTATCGCCCCAGCCGAATTCGAGAAACGGTTTGTCTCCAAAGCGTTGTTGCAATTGGGGTAGTTTATTTTTGATGTCATTAGCAGGTATAACAAAACCGGTATGCCAGCTATGACTGACGATGGATATTTTATTTTTACCTGTGTGATCAACAGGCCCTGGCAATTCAACTACATGTGGTTTTGCCGAGCATGCAGACAGAAGTACAAATATTATAAGCAGTAAAAATGTTTTCACCTGGGCGTTGTATCGATATTAATGCATGGCATTGAACATTTTGCGACGATAGGCGCTGGTCAATTCGTGATCATCTCCCAGCATGGTAAATATTGCTAACATGGCACGACGTCCGGCGTCGTCATTGTATTTGCGATCACGCATTACCAGTTGTAGGAACTGGTCCAGTGCGGCCTGGTAATTTCCTTCCATTGCAAAATGTGCAGCCAGTTGATAACGGGCTTCAGAGTTTTTGGGATTATCGGCAATCAATTTTTCAAGTGTTTGTGTATCCGGTGTGTCTTGTGTGGCCTGGCTGAATTCAATTTTGGATAACAGGCTTGCAACTTCCGGTTTGTCGCGGGCTTCCTGCCCCAGGTTTTGTAATCGTTCCGCAGCCTGTTTGTAATGACCTTCCTGAGCGTCGAGATGGGCAATATCGATCTGGATGACGGTATTGCGGGGATCGCTTTCTGCAGCCTGTTCCAATAGTTTGCGACCATTTGCAAGATCATCTTTGCGAATGGCTTCAAAGGCCTGTGCGCGCAGGTCGTCGGCTTCGGTTGGCAGGTGTCGTTCAATCAGGGTGCGAATATAACTTTCAGATTGCACGCCGGTGAATTCACCCACAACTTCGCCATAACGAAATATTTTGACATTGGGTATACCGCGTACGCCGTAGGTAGTGCCCAGTTGTTTTTGTTCGTCACTGTTGACTTTGGCTAACAGGAACTTGCCATTGAATTCTTCCACCAGTTTTTCCATGATGGGCATGAGCATTTTGCAGGGCTGGCACCACTCCGCCCAGAAATCGACCAATACGGGAACCTTGTGGGAGTTTTCGATAACGCCCTGCTGGAAGTTTTGTTCTGTTGCATCGAATATGTATTGTGAGTTGCTCATGTTTTGCCTGCTAAATTGTTTGGGTTACTTTTGGTGAAAAACACATACTGTATTCTGATACGGGTGCTATGTTTAATACAGATTAAACCGGTATTTTCTTGTATAAGCCAAAATTTACTTAACTGTCATCTCGACCGGAGTGGAGAGATCTTATGCTTGATGTAGGCGCTGTTTTGAAACAGCTAAGATCCCTCGGCGTTGCTCGGGATGACAAAATCCCAGTGATATTAATCAACTAAAACTTCCTGTAAACCTGCGCAATGGGTAAATAGTAATGCTGCATTAATTTTTTTATCAGGCCAGGCTCTGCGTACACCTTCTGCATACAGTCGCATTTGTTCACCATAATGTTCGGCCAGTTCATGCAAGTTATCCGGCGTCGCATGTTGATGGCTTTTGTAATCGATAATAGTGATTTCGTTTTCATTCAGGATCATGCGATCAATCACGCCGAACACCATGCGATCATCCAGTTGATAATGTATGGGGGTTTCATTAAAGCCGCGTACCTGCTGATCCAGTTTAAACAAATGTGAGAATGCGGGATTATTGATAATGCCCTGTGCTTCTTCAATGTAGGACTCAAGTAGCGGGTCGTCCCGGTTCATACCCAGTTCGGAGGCCAGTAATTGTTGAATACCGGCGATGGAATAGGGTGAACTGCGGCTGAGTAAATCCAGACAACGGTGAATAGCGATACCACGTTGCTGTGCATCTTCATCAGCTTCTACGCTGGTTGTGCTTGCGGTACGACTGGGGGCAATGATGCGATCAGGTCGTGGCAGTTTGCTGAAGGGTTTTGTCAGTTGCGGATCAATCGTCACTGCTTCATTTACAGGCGCTGTTGTTGTTACATTCGCATGCTGTGTAAGTGTTCCCTGGCTATAGATAACCGTTGCATCATCTTCTGTCTGTCCAATACCTGAAATAGCATTATGTATGGGTGTGTACCAGTCGATACCACTGCCGCGTTCGGGCTGGCAGGCGCTGATAAATAACAGTTGTTTGGCGCGGGTGAGGGCAACATACAATAGATGCGCATTTTCACGCTGCTCGATGTAATCGCTTTGTTGTAAACGTTGCTGCGATACACTGTCGCGTAAATCTTTTTGTGGAATCAACTGAAATGCAACTGGTCGTGGCTGTTCTGCCGGCCAGTCGACCAGCGTTGACATGGAATAACGATCGCGGGCAATGCTCATGGTATCCGCCAGAAAAACCACCGGTGCTTCCAGGCCTTTGCTGGCATGAATGGTCATGATGTTCACTCGCGATGTTTCCGTTTCCATGGGCGCTTCATCCGGCGCATCACTGCTGAAGGTGCGCAGGCTGCGTAAATAATCCAGGAAATGCATCAGGCTGGGATAACGTCCGCTATCCAGTTCCAGCGCCAGTTCCAGAAAACGTGTCAGGTTTGCCTGCACCCGTGGTTTTAGTGCATCCGGTGCCGCCGCTTCATAGCGTTTTAATACATTGGCTTCGTTGTAGATTTTATCCAGCAAGTCATGCACCGGAATTTTATCGGCCAGTTCACGCCAGCGTGTTAATGCAACATGGGCGCGATGGATGGGATGATCCGTCTCCAGTTCTTCATGCAGTATATCGATACGATCAATCCATAATCCGTTATCGGTTTTAAGACTGACAATGCGCATCAGGTCATCGTCACTGGCGGAAAATATGGGGGATTTTAAAACCTGTGCCAGGGCAAGATTGTTGAAGGGTGTCATGATGGAGTCGAGCAGGGCTTCCATGTCCTGAATTTCCATGCAATCGAGAAAGGTTCCCTTGTTGGCGCCAAGATAGGGAATGCCGGCCTGTCTCAGTGCTGTTTCATAATCGGCAACATGGCTGCGGTGACGCACCAGAATAAAAATATCACCGTATTCAATCGCGCGTTGCTTGTGTTCAGCGCCGATGGCGATGCGATCCTGAACCAGTTGTTGAATATGTTGTGCAATCAGCTGGCCTTCAAGGTAATGCATGCCTGTTTTTTCGGGGCGCGGTTGCATTAATGGGTTACGTAATTCACCTGATGGCTCTTCTTTTTCTTCATCTTGCAGCTGTTTTAATAAAGGCAGCACTACAACTTTTCCGGCGAGGTCTTGTTGATGGGTCTGGTGCGCTGGAAATGTCGGCAGATATTTTTTTAAATCATCCTGTTTAAAAACTTCATTCACACTTTCAATGATGGCTGGTGATGAACGCCAGGATTTATTCAGGGGGAAGGCCGTGGCATTAAGATGTTCCTGTAACCATCTGGAGGCCTGGGCCTGTAGTTCCGGTTTGGCGCGACGGAAACTGTAAATGGATTGTTTCTCATCGCCCACCAGAAACACACTGCGCATGCGTGATGCTTCGGCTGCTGCCATTTCTTGCAGTAACGGCAGTATCAATTGCCATTGGGTGGGGTTGGTATCCTGGAATTCATCGATGAGTAAATGATCGATGCGCTGATCCAGTTTGTACTGGACCCAGTGCGCGTGCTGCGGATGATTGAGCAGTTCCCAGGCTTTCCA
>JBFHPZ010000259.1:0-4466 GCA_041592495.1 Gammaproteobacteria bacterium
CCAGTGGGTTGGCATGCATAGGGTATGCATTGCAGTGCGCAAATCAACTGTTTTCAATAACGCTAATCCACTCTGAAGTGCGCCCACATTCGCCGGTGGTTGCGCAAGAATTTCTTTTCTGAGCTGCCGCAACAGATTCCTGCCACTTTCAGAGCCCCGTACCTGTAATGACAAAAAGCGCTGTATGGTCGCTGCAAAATCCTGTTCCAGATCGGCAGCAAAAGCATCGAACACTCCTGCATCCATACCGACCTGCCAGTCGGCACGCTTGACGAAACAGGGGGAATTTGAAACCAGTAACATGGCGGCAACCTTTTCAGGATAGTCCTGTGCCAGCCTTGTCACTGCCATGCCTCCCAGCGACCAGCCCACCCATAAAGCAGGCTCATCCACAGTTAACTGCAGCGCCGAGGATAATTCATCCAGGCCGGAGAAAGATTCCGCTGCACGCTGACCATGCCCGGGCAGATCCACCAGAACCGGCTCCAGCCAGTCAGGCAAAGTATTAATAACCGGTCGCCAAACCGCCTGATTCATACCCCAGCCATGTACAAAAATACACTTAAGCTTTTTATCCGGCATATCTTGCCCGGCAAATTCATGGTAAGTTTCGTTTTTTTTCACAGACGACAGTTATTTCAGTGACTACATTGCCGCCTATTATACTGATTGCCGGATTCGCTGTTCTGGGTTATTTATTCGGCTCCATATCTACTGCCATCATCACCTGCAAACTCATGGGCTTGCCCGACCCCCGCACTGACGGCTCAAAAAATCCTGGCGCCACCAATGTACTTCGCCTCGGCGGCAAAAAAGCGGCCGCGATTACCCTGGCGGGCGATATGCTAAAGGGACTGATACCGGTAGCCGTTGTGGTAGTCATGGATTTCAATAACAACATTATTGCCGCTACCGGCCTTGCGGCGTTTCTGGGACATCTTTATCCGATTTTCTATGGCTTCAGGGGTGGCAAAGGGGTTGCGACATTATTAGGCGTACTCATTGGCACACACTGGATGGTGGGACTGGGCACAATTGGTATCTGGCTGGCCATGGCTTTTATATTCAAAATTTCGTCATTGTCCGCGCTCGTGGCCACAGCCTGTTCACCACTGCTGGTGTGGTATATCACGACTTCGCCTGTCATCACAGCAACAACCACGGCAATGACCATATTGTTATTCTGGCGTCACCGTAGCAATATCCGTAACCTGCTCTCCGGCAAGGAAGAAAAAATCGGCTCAAAATAATAAACACATCTACATTTGCTGTTTATTTTGAACATCAGAATTACTTCACCTTGTTCCTGACTTCGGGAATGCTTCCCAAAAATTCTGCAATGTAACCTTTGTCACTTACAAAGCCATCTATTCACGATTATTTTCGTTATCAATGGAACCTGAACGCATTCGTCAACGTTAACGGTTATGGAGGACTGAAATTACATAAATATCATAACTCACAGATGACACTACATTATTTAATACCTGGACTGCCGCTTCATGAGGCAACCGAGAACAAAATGGCCGGGCCATGCATGCACAAGCCCGCCAATATACGTTGTGTCAGCTGCGTTATGGATACATCCAGCTTTTTCAGCAACCTCAGCATTGATGCCAAACGCGGCCTGCAGACGCATTTACAACTCAAGTCTTTCAATAAAAATGAATTACTCTACAAAGAAGGCAACACCTTCAAGCATTTGTTTATTTTGGTGTCGGGCGAAATCAAGGTTTACAAATCTCTTGCCAGTGGCAAACAGCAAATACACAAACTGGCCCAGATACCCGGCGACATCATCGCTTGTGAAGATATTTTCCTGGATGCACACGGCAGCTCTGCACAGGCGTTGACAGATGTTACAGTCTGTTATCTGAAACGTAGTGACTTACAGGAGTGTACAACCGCGTACAGGGAAATAACGGATACGCTCATGTTTTCCATGTCACACAACCTCAACTTATACATTAAGCATATCGCTAATCTTGGACAAAAAAATGCCCTTGAACGTGTAGCTTCATATCTGATATTTCTTTATGAAACCCATAACAAACGAAATCTGGATAATAGTTTTCTGCAAGATTCACTGTCGCGCATTGAACTCGCAGACATGCTGGGAATTACACAGCGCACGCTCATTCGCAGCCTGAAAAAACTTGAATCCAATGAACTGATTCAACTTACCCGCAATGGATTTATGATCCACGATATAGATACTCTCACCGAGATCGGCTGTAGCTAAAATCAAAACGATTTTACAACTCTTTCCCATCAAACTGACATAACGCAATTTTCATAATTAGTGATTTATTAATTGCTAAATCCACATATCTCACATTTTAAAATTATTTATTCCGTTTTCTTTCCTAAGTGACATTTTTCATTGTGACCGTTTTTTTAAACACGTAATTCTATGTCGTCCAGGGAACGCATCCAACTACACCACAAAGTCAAGCAAGATGAATTGCAGACGGATTAACAAACCAGCAGGTACATCCAATGGCAGCGAAAGAACATAGCATCAAGGTATTTACCGAAAAAGAAATTCGAGACCTGAAAAAAGATCCCAACATTTGTAATCATGACCGGCGCACATTCCTCAAATGGGGCGCACTGGTTTCAACACAGGCCATTATCGGCGGTGGCATTTTAAATTTATTAACCGGCAAGGAAGCACGTGCAGACGACACGTTCGATAATGTGACCAACTGGGTTTATTCAGTCTGCGGTTACTGCTCTTTTGGTTGTGGCATGCATATCGGCATTAACGCCCAGGGCAAGGCCGTTGCCGTACGAGGTAATTCACAACATCCCACCAATGCGGGACGCGTCTGTGTAAAAGGCCTGTATGAACACAAGGTGCTGAGCGACGAAGATTTACGGGTGGGCGAGAGGGGCAAGTATCCACTTCTTCGTGATAGCAATGGCAACTGGCAGCGCATCACCTGGGATCAGGCTACTACCGTTTTGTGCCAGAAAATTATTCAGGGCGTCGATACCATGGGCGCCGATTCCATTGCCACCTACAACACCGGGCAATGGACACTGGAAGAATATTACGCTTTCGGCAAACTGGCCAAGGGCGCCATCGGCACCGCCACCATGGATTCCAATACCCGTTTGTGCATGGCGGCTGCCGTTGTGGGTTATTTATCCACCTTTGGTTCAGACGGCCCACCGGGCTGTTATGACGATATCGAAAACACCGACTGTTTCTTCCTGTTCGGCATGAACCCTGCGGAAATGCACCCGCAATTATGGCGCCGTATCGCTAAAGCACGCCGCACCACACGTGCGCCCAAACTGATTGTAGTTGACCCCCGCCGCACACAGACTGCACGCAGCGCCGACCTGCATTTACGTCTCATCCCCGGCACCAACCTGGCGTTAATGAACGGCATATTGCAGCAGTTAATTGCCAATAACTGGATTGATACCACTTATATCAATGCCCACACCCGTAATTTTGCCGCCATGGCGGCAACGGTTGCCAAATATACGCCTGCCTACACATCAAATATTACCGGTGTACCCGCCGCCGATATCACTAAGGCAGCGCAATGGATTGGCACATCACAGGAAGTGCTGTCGTTATTCTTGCAGGGTGTGTATCAGTCCATGGGTGCCACCAATACGGTACGCCTGCTGTGTGCCATGCACCTGATCACTGGCAAGATTGGCCGTCCCGGCTCAGCGCCTTTTAGTATCACCGGCCAGGCCACGGCCATGAGTAATCGCGAAGCCGGTGGCTCCTCGGCGCTGGCGGCATATCGCAACTGCTATAACCCGGATCACGTCGGCGAACTGGAAGATTTCTGGAATATCCCACGGGGCAAGATTCCTCCTCGCAAACCCACCGTAATTACGTCCAATCGGGATTTGCAGGACATCAACAGCCATGTGGAAATGCTGCGTAACGGCCAGCTCAGCGTGTTCTGGATTCAATGCACCAACCCGGCAGTTACTTTGCCGGATTTAAACAAGTTCTACTCTTATCTGGACTTTAATAATCCCAACCGTCCCTTTGTGGTGGTACAGGACATTTATGAGCCGATGGAATGTACTCATTTTGCCGATCTGTTCCTGCCGGCTGGCATGTGGGGTGAAAAAACCGGGGTTTATACCTGTTCTGAACGCAAGATCAATCTTGGCCGACAGGCCGTACAACCCGCAGGTTATGAATTGCGAGCAGATGGCTACGGCGCCTATTCCGATTTCGATATCACCAAAATGGTGGCAGATAAACTTGCTGCCATGGACAGCCGCTTTGCAGACAACAATGGAAATTCATTGATTGGCTTCAGCACAGCCGAGCAAGCATTCGAGGAATGGAAAGCCTGCACCGCCGGCAAGATCTGCGACATGAGCGGCATGAGCTATGCCACCATCGAAGCCAATAACGGTATCCAGTGGCCATCGACACCAACCAATGTTTATGGTGGTGCTCGCCTTTACACTGACGGCCG
>JBFHPZ010000260.1:0-4431 GCA_041592495.1 Gammaproteobacteria bacterium
CGGTCGTATTAAGACATTTGCAAATCGCCAGAAACAAATTCTTTAAACCCCTCCTGCATATGTTCGGCTGCACGTTGAATATCACAAAATCCATTGGATTAATTCTGGTAAGCCTTCCTATCGCGCTGTTACTGGGCGGCCTGTTCTGGGGCGCTAACGAATTAATGGCGACATACGCCGGTTATTCACTCTGGCAAATCGCATCGGATGTAGATTCATTTACAAGCTTTATAAATGACATATCACCAGCCATTTACTGGCTGATTTATTTCAAAGTATTATCAATCGTGGCAGACAAATTCATTGAAGGTAGCCAGAAAGTTATAGACTGGACTCGCATGCTGATGAAAATACCCATGACAATTACAACCCTTATTTTTGTCCATGTCATCTTTCCGATTGTAAGCGCCATTTTTGTAAATCTCTATTTGCTGACCATCGACAAATATTATGTCAAGGTGATTGGCAAACTGTAGTAAGTCGAGCGACATTGCAATCGATTGTCATGTAAAATAGGGACTGACTGGCTTAGTCCCTATTTTATTTGATCAGGATTCCTGACTCGATTTAAAGGAAAAACCATGACAGAAAGTATTCTCGTGACCGGCAGCAATCGCGGCATAGGTCTTGAACTGGTTCGTCAATATGCAACAGCGGGCTGGCGTGTGTTTGCCTGTTGCCGAAATCCTGCCGGTGCAAAAGACCTCAATAATCTCGCAAACGAATATAAAAACATCAGTGTGTATGCTCTGGATGTGGCTGATACTCAACAGATCAATTCACTCGCCAAGCAACTCAAAAATGAGAGCATCGATATTTTACTGAATAATGCGGGTATATACGGCCCTGATGATGCAGGTTTTGGTAATACTGATGAAGCAGCCTGGCTGGAATGCTTTAAGATTAATACCATTGCGCCAATGAAAATGATGGAAGCCTTCGTGGATAATGTAGCGAAAAGCCAACGCAAACTCATCGCAACCATGAGCAGTAAAATGGGTAGCATGGCGGATAATGGCTCAGGCGGCAGTTATATCTATCGCTCATCCAAAGCAGCAATAAATGCCGTTATGGTCAGCGCCGCAATTGATCTCAAGCCGAAACAGATCAAGGTTGCAATACTTCATCCTGGATGGGTACTCACCGATATGGGGGGCCCTCATGCGGAAATTACCGTAAAAGAATGCGTAAACAACCTGCGCCGTAATCTGGATAATGTTAATCTTGACAATAGTGGCACATTTTTTGAAATTGACGGCAGTGTGATCCCCTGGTAATCCAGCGGAATCACCACAAGCCATCTTGAAGCTGTAAGAGACCCAAACATGAATAAGCAAGAAGAACGCGACGAAGAATTCTGGAAAATAGCTGATGAATTCATCAAACTGGCAAACTCACAATGTGACAACCATCGTAACGGCAAGGTAAGTTCTACCATGCTGTTCGCTGTTGCCCGTTTCAATGCCTTTTTATTCGCGTCCACTACCAAAGATCTGGAACAATTCAGGAATGAGCGTGATCTGGCTGTTGACTACTTTACAGGACAGTACCAAAAGGCCTTTATCGACAATTTGAATGATTACGAAAAGAACTACACTGATTATGTCGGCAAGCCTAAAAGCTAAATTCGCTTAAACGAATCGATCTGGATTTTTCATGGAACAGAAAATCAGGGCATTGCAATCCAAATTGAATGAGGAAATCCCCCTCACCCGTGCCATGGGGCTTGTTGTAAAAAGCCTGACAGCCGATTCGGTATGCCTGACTGCGCCACTAGCAAATAATATTAATCATAAAAGCACCGCCTTTGGCGGTAGCCTCTACTCTATTGCCGTATTGGCGGGATGGAGTCTTATATACAGCCAGTTACAGGACCGACATCTGCAAGGCCATATTGTCATTCAGGAAAGTGATATCAAATATCTAAAACCGGTTACGACGGAAATTGAAGCTATGTGCAGGATTAACTCAACTGCAATGATGGATAAGTTCGTTCAAACCTTCACCAAAAAGGGTATGGCACGTATTATGCTGGAAACCTACATACAACAAGGCGACATTGAGTCAGTCCGGTTTCAGGGAAAATATGTAGTACATCGATAAGTATCAAATGGATGAATTAATTTGTGACGCACATCAAGTCAACACATCATTATTCATTGAACCCGTAAACAAATTCTAAATCTTACTCATTGTAAAAATGACGCTATTATTTATTTAATAAACAGGCGTATGATATACACACTTACTCACTAACTAAAATTGTTGGTTAAGTCAGTAATATAACCATTGCACACACCTTAAAAGGCTCAAATACCATGGGTCGTATTTGTAGTTTCATAACGTCCATCAGCCACAAAAGTTGCATGCACATTTTTACATCCATACCTGGCATTTTTAAAGATTAACCATTGAACGGGTTGCAGTGGTGATCCAGTGTTATTTGAACAACCCCCCAAAATAAACGCTACAGGAGTTATGAAATGATGAAGTCACTTTTTACAATTACGGTTCTGGCAGGCTCAATATTGCTGGCCCCTGCAACTGGTTTTGCTGCTGATCAACAACAAGACCAGATGCGAAATCAGATCTACGGCAGCCAGCTCATGACTGAGCAGGAACGCAATGAATATCGTAACCAGATGCGTGCTGCCAAAACCGCCGAGGAACGTGAGCGTATTCGCAATGAACATCATAAACAGATGAAAATACGTGCACAGGAGCAAGGCGTTACTCTGCCGGATGAACCACCCATGAGCGGCAAAGGCATGGGGCCCGGTATGAGCCCCGGCATGGGCCAGGGTAAAGGCATGGGCCGCTGATAACGACTCTGACCAAAACCTGTTACACTGTAAACGCAGGAGCGGTTAATTCCGCTTCTGCACATTTAAAACAGACATGTAGATTATCTGTTCAGAAGCCTGAGTTTGATTGTTTAAAGAAGTAAGCCAGAAGGCATTACTCTACAAAATGACAAAGCATACAAGGAGGCGTTATGGCAGTACCCACCATTTTTGAAAGCATCATTGCGAACCAATTTCTAAAAATCCCGTCCTGGGCCCGTATTATCACTTATTTTGTTTGCCTGATTGTGATTGTCTATCAGGTCATATTTCCCAAATTTATTGATGGCGAAGTGCGTGACTATAAGGGTGATAGTTTCGAGGGCAGTTTTGCACCCTATCGTGATGCCAAGGTCGGCACCAAATACCATGGTCGATTTGTAGCCACCGCCACCAGCGAAAAGGGTGACTGGTCTTTACCCTTGCTGGACTCTGCCATCACCGGCGACATTGATTTACGCATCGAATACCTGTCGCCCACGGGTGAAACCCTTTATGAATCCGTGATCGTTCCAAGAAAAACCGCATTAATGGATAATGTGCTCATTGGTTATAACGCCAATACCACGCAAAAATTCAAATTGCTGAATCAGCTGGATGCGGATGACGTATCGCCTAATGATTCTGCTGGCGCACCGATTGGATTTAATTTTATCAATTCGGTTTTTGCCCAGGAAAAGTACCAGCAACAGTATGCACCGGTTAAAAGCGAAATCGACAATGTTGTTCAATCATTAAGACCCTCTGCAACCAGCTCGGGGGAATTATCCTATTCGGAAAAGAAAGCCATTCAGGCTGATATTGAATCCAGGTATAACATCAAGCTGAGTACTATTGATATTCAACAAAGTAAATCCGCTGATGATCTTAGCAAAATCGCTGTTACCAGGATTATTGCTAAAAGCGGAGTAGATAATTATGCCTATTATGGCAATTTTAATGCTGGCGGAAACTGGGATGAATGTTTCTTTAAGGTGATCGGTGACAATCCAAAACGTGCTCCCCAATTCGGCGATATTGTTGAAGCTACCGGCACCGTTAATATACGTTCCGGTTACATTGAATACAGCTGGTTAAAAGGCTGGGAAAATAAACCGGTTATTGGTTCTATTAATCCCGGTGAAAAGTTTTTAATCGAAGAAGTAAAACGTGTTGCAGGTGACTATGTTTGGGTTAAATTGCATCCTGTTGACTGAATAACGCCATACACGGCTCCATGGAGTACATCATTTATGTTGAATGAATTTAAAAAATTTGCTATGCGTGGCAATGTTGTAGATATGGCGGTTGGTATCATCATCGGCGGTGCTTTTGGCACCATTGTGAAAAGCCTGGTATCCGATGTAATGATGCCACCCATTGGCTTATTACTGGGTGGCGTCGATTTTTCCAACCTGTTTATTATCCTGAATGAAGGCGCAACCGCCGGCCCCTATGCCACACTGGCATTAGCGCAATCCGCAGGTGCCGTTACCATCAGTTATGGTCTGTTCCTGAACGCTGTTATCAGCTTTATCATTGTGGCATTTGCTGTATTTCTGCTGATCAAGGGGCTCAACAGGTTACAACAGGAAGAGGAACAGGCTCC
>JBFHPZ010000261.1:0-4425 GCA_041592495.1 Gammaproteobacteria bacterium
ATCAAGTCTTGATCAGCAGCCCTCATAAAACGAACTTTACATAAACTCACAAACTCTGCTTCATTCACCCAGCTTAGGATTTTTTCCTGTTTTCGTCCGAGCGATTTCCATATTACTCAGCCTGATCTATCTATAAATATCTAATCAGTTCATCAAACGCGTAGTGGGGTTTGTCGTTCATGGCTGCATCACAAGGATTGACGCATTTAGGGAAGGCATAGGGTTTATGATAATTAAAAAAAGATATTTGATTTTCGTTCTTGGGCTTTGTTTTTTATCCCTGCCATCACTCAGCTTTGCGGATGTGAATGTGGGAGTGCTCGCACCCCGCGGCAAATTGAATGCACTGAAGCAGTGGAAAGACTTTGCGCAGTACTTGCAGGAACAGCTACAACAAACTGTCAATATTATCCCCTTGCCGCCACCGGATGTATTACCGGCGGTTAAATCGAAGGAGATTGATTTTCTGCTCACCAATCCGGTGCATACGGTTAACGCGGTGGAATCTCATGGCGCTTCATTACTGGCTTCTTTAAATAAATTATCCGGTCCCGAATTTGCGGGGGTGATTGTTTCCAAGAAAGGTAGCGGCATTAAAACCGCCAGGGATTTATTGAACAAGAATGTCATGTCCCTGAAATTCAAGGCGGCGGCCGGTGCCTATACCTTCCAGACCTATCATCTGTATCAGCGAGATATTGATCCCCATAAAGATTTTGCCTCCATGCGTGAAGGCAAGAAACAGGATGATCTGGTACTGGCGGTGAAAGCCGGTGTCATCGATGCCGCCTTTGTGCGTACCGGCATTCTCGAAACCATGGAAAAGGAAGGAAAAATTAAAATCGACGAATTTGAAATCGTCGATCAGCATGGACCGGATGACATTAAACAGTTGCATAGCACCGAGCATTATCCGGAATGGTATTTATCCGCACTGAAAGATACGGATGCGAAGTTGGCAAAAAAACTTGGCGCGGCAGCCCTCGCCTTACCGGCAGAACATACTGCTGCCAGGTCCGCGAAAATCAAAGGTTTTGTTAAACCCGTAAAAATGGATGGCATGGTTACGGCTCTCAGGACATTACACATCGCCCCCTTTAACAAAACAGGAGGCGAAGCATGTCGTTAATCAATCAATTCAAATCCCGGATGGAAACCAGCCGTGCCAGTCTGGCATTTAAATTTGGCATAGTCACAGCAACAAGCTTGATCATTATGCTGAGCCTGGCCTCGGTCATTACCCTGAACCTGCAGAAACAATCCCTCGATAACATGCTGGATGCCTCGCACCGGGTGGTTGATAGCATGACGCAGAAACAGATCAGTGCTAACAAGGACTCTGAAATCATCAAGGCGAATCAGTTATCAAAATTACTGGCGCAAATTGCGCCCAACGCCATTGCCGAATTTGATTTTAGTGGCTTATTAAATTACACCCGGATTGTGACCGAGGACCCTGACATTTCCTATGTTGCAATTATGAATACCAAAGGCAATACCCTTGCCAGTTACGGCGATAAACTGGCAGTCGCGGAAGACGGTTGGCAAGAAACACCCATCGTTGCAGAAGATATTGAATTAGGCAAAGTGATACTGGGTTATAACCATAACCGCATGCAACAGCAAATAGCCAGGACACAGGCGGAGGCGCAAAACAATCTTGCTGAAATGAAACAGGCCAAGGAAGACTCCCTCGCCTCATTAATATTCAGCCAGACTTTGCTCACCGGGCTGGTGATTCTGCTTGCGGTATTTGTAACATCCATCATTGCACGACTGGTCACAAAACCGCTGGACTACGCAATCAAGGTGGCAAACAAAATTGCCGGTGGCGATTTGAATGTAAACATTGTCGTTAAATCAAAAGATGAAACAGGACAGTTATTGAATGCCATGAGCACCATGGTTATCAATTTGAAACAGATGATTAACCAGATTAGCCGCGCAACAACACAACTGGGCAGCACCGCCGGACAGATGTACATCATGACAGAATCCACTTCCAGTGGTGCTATTCAACAACAGACAGAAACCAGTCAGCTGGCTAATGCTATTGTGGAAATGGCAGCTTCGGCTCGGGAGGTATTGAGTAATTCATCTGAAGCCGCTCACTCAGCGGAACGTGTGGATATGGATGCACGCAACGGACGCAAAGTTGTTAGCGAAACCATAGAACTGATGAATGCCCTGGCCATAGATATAGATGGCGCCTCTGAGGTGATTCATGAACTGGAGCAGGATAGCGGTGAGATTGGTAGCGTGCTGGATGTCATCCGTAACATTGCAGAACAAACCAATTTACTCGCCCTGAATGCTGCAATCGAAGCTGCTCGTGCAGGTGAACAGGGCCGTGGTTTTGCGGTTGTCGCGGATGAAGTACGCGTCCTGGCCGGGCGCACACAACAATCAACCCAGGAAATCCAGAATACCATTCAACGCCTGCAAACTAGCGCGAGCAAGGCCGTTGGAGTAATGACTCAATGTAAGGAACGGGCTGGCCAGGGTGTTACACGGGCGGCTGAAGCAGATGCTTCCCTCGATGCTATAACACAGGGCATTTCAAACATTTCAGACATGAATAAACAAATAGCGACCGCAGCCAATGAACAAAGTCAGGTAACGGAAGAAATTGCCAAAAGTGTAACCATGATTAATCAGGTGGCGGACCAAACGGTGGAAAGTGCACGTACAACGTCGGTATCCACTGATGAACTCAATCAGTTATCGAGTGAACTGGTTTCATTGGTAAGCATCTTTAAAACCGACGACTTTCAAGGAAACCACTATTTGAACTAAGAGCACATCCAGGTTCTTTTAAAAACCAAACCTGAATACCCCTACAATTTGCATTCCCACTAAGGACGGTGGGAACCTGCATAAAAAATCTCCTGCCTGTTTTCATTAATCTAAACCAGGTTTTTTCACCCTGCTCCCGGCGTTGCCTGGGACTCCATACAAAATGCCCCTTGACGTTTATCAAGTGATTCAGGCTATGCCCACCTTATGCTGCTGACAATGAACACTGCTCAACAACATGCAATCAATACAATACCTCCGGATACTACGATCAGCCCTAGCAGAATTCCCGGCAATACCGGAATATGGGTGGGTGTATTCTGTGTACTGGTTGAGTTTCTATTGCTGTTCACCGTCTACTTCGTTGCCAAGGTGCATTATCCCGACGATTTCCAGACCGGGCCGGACAAACTGCTGACGGTCGCCGGCACCAGCATCACCCTGTTATTACTCACCAGTGGTTATTGCATGGTGAAAGCGGTAGAGACAATTCGTAACAATCATCCAAAGCGTTCTTTCTGGTGGATCATTCTGGCATTTGTGCTGGGTTGCGGTTATCCCCTGGTGAAGTATTTTGAAATTCGCTGGAATATCGCTAACGGTGTTGATAATAAGGCCGGTATTTTCTACGGCGTTTATTACTATCTGACGCTTAACCACCTGGTTCATGTGAGCTGGGGTTTAATGGGACTAATCTGGATCGCGGTACGTACAGGGCTGGGCGCCTATTCTTCAAGGAACTACAGTGGACTGGAAGCAGCCGCGATTTACTGGCATACCACGGATGTTATCTGGCTGGTTATTTTTCCATTCTTTTATGTATTACGATGATGGGACACGCTGAAAAAACCTGGTTGTTTCTCGTTACACTGACATTTACCAGTGTATTGCTGGCAGAAACGGGACATGCGGGCTGGCCGTTAACCATACTGGTTGCCTTGCTGATTGGTGTTAAGGGTGGTGCGGTGATTGAGCATTACATGGAAATGCGGTTTGCCAATCGGCGTTTCCGCCGCATCTTATTGTTATTTATAACGGTGGTGCCCATGCTGGTCCTGTTAACTCACGGCTGGGGCGATGCAGTAAGACAACTCACAACACTTGAGTGAAATGTTTATCTTCCGGGTGTCGCCTTTTTGCAAACCCGCATTATGATGTACATCGGTTTACTTCTATGGTGATATGGCTGAGCTCTTTCACCGAATTCAACAGCTGCTTGTAATGTGCCGGTACTTTAGGTTCATGGGTGACTACAGACACGATGGCAGCCAGGTGTTGCGAACCGACACGCCAGACATGCAGATCTGCAATTCGATTATCACTATCGGCTTCAATCAATTGCTGAATAGTATCGCGGGTTTTTTTACTGGCATCACCATCCAGCAAAATACCACTGGTATCTTTCAACAAACCGAAGGCCCAGCGACTAATTACCAGCGCACCGACTATACCCATGAGCGGGTCCATCCAGTTCCAGCCCAGTAACATACCGCAGGTTAAAGCGACTATGGCAAACAGGGAAGTCAATGCATCCGCCAGCACATGGAAATAGGCTGCGCGTAAATTATGATCATGATGGTGATGGCCATGATCGTGATCGTGATCGTGATCGTGATCGTGATCGTGATC
>JBFHPZ010000262.1:0-4423 GCA_041592495.1 Gammaproteobacteria bacterium
TACCTGGCCTGATCCTAAAATGCGACTTGGCATTTTATCCGTTCCTACCGATACCTACGACCTCGACCAGGAACCCATGACACAGATTGTCGTGGGCTATCAACAGATGTTGCCTCGAGGTGACTCCCTCGATTATATGGTGCGCAAGATGGAGGCGAAAGCGGATCAGTCCAGGGCGGAGATGGAATTGCGTAAGCGACAGGTAATGTGGAATACGCGCAAGGCATGGCTAGAAGTTTATTTGCAGGAACAGATGGAGAAAATTGTTTTAGAAAATCGTCATTTGTTCAGGCAACAGCTTGAAGTCAGTCAGTCGCTATATGCGGCTGGTAAAAGTAATCAGCAAGATGTGCTGCAGGCAGAACTGGAATTGTCCTTACTGGATGATCAACTGCAAAAAATAATCGCGACTAAACGAGAGAGTCGTTATGCCCTGGCGCAATGGATTGGTGATGAAGCTGCAGAATTTGAACTGTCATATGCCGATGCCTTATTCAACGATATGGATGCTAAGGATATTTCCTTCAGAAATAAATTACTGCAGCACCCTCTGTTCACAAAACAATCAGCTGCCGTCATTGACAAGGTTCAGGATGTGTCCCTGGCTAAGCAGCGTTACAAACCACAATGGGGTTTTGATGTCAGTTATGGCAAACGTGATGGAAACAACGCTGATGGTAGTGATCGCGCAGATTTTTTTAGTGCCCTGGTGACATTAGATGTGCCAGTGTTTAATGAAAACAGACAAGACCGCGAGCTTTCCGCCAGTAAAAAAGATCTGATGTCTGAGAGCTACAAGAAACAGGATCTGCATCTGCAATTGATAGCGCAACTGGAGCAGGCAAAAACACGCTGGCAAGAATTAACGGAGCGACTGAGGTTATATGATCAGCGTGTTCTGAAGCAGGCTCTTGAGAATGCAAATGCAGCGTTGAATGGATACCAGTCAGGAGTGGTCCCGTTCCTGACGCTGACTCGAGCGCGTAGTGCCGAACTCAAGGCACGTTTACAACGTTTGCAATTGTTTGTTGAAAAAGCGCAGGTCTATGCGCAATTACGCTATTTAACCGGGGATGGTTTGCAACAGGAGATTACACAATGAATGCAAAGTTGTTGATAGGAGTTGTAGTAATAGTAGTTGTTGCTATTGGTGGGTGGTTTATTGTCGATCATTATAATAAACCTGTTAAAAACGAAACTGCTTTGGAACATGCAAAAAAACATCTCGATCCAAATTATGTGTGTCCTATGCATCCGCAGATTGTTCGTGATGAACCCGGTACCTGTCCTATATGTGGCATGGATCTGGTAACCGTCAAACAGGATGAACCCCATGCAAAACAAGAAAAGAGGATTTTATATTGGGTGGCTCCTATGGATCCGGAGTACAGGCGAGATGAGCCGGGTAAATCACCTATGGGCATGGAGCTGGTTCCGGTCTATGCCGAAGATGATGGAGAGGGTGTTCAAGTAAAGATATCTCCGGCTGTAATCAATAACATGGGCGTGAGAACAGCGAAGGTTGAAAAAGGACAGTTATGGCGAAAAATTGAAACTGTAGCTTATGTGGATTTTGATGAATCTAATGTGAGTCACGTGCATTTACGAACCGATGGCTGGCTTGAAAAGTTGGCTGTACGTTCCGAAGGTGAGCGTATTAAAAAGGGTGATCGATTATTTAATGTATATTCACCGACCCTGGTGAATGCAATGGAAGAATATGTACAGGCATTAAATAGTAATAATCGACGTTTGCGGGATGCATCCAGAGATCGTCTTGTTTCGCTAGGTATATCCTCAGGCCAGATTTCCCAGCTGGAAAAAAACAGGCAGGTTCCCCAAACCGTTGCCATATATGCACAAGCCGATGGCGTGGTTTCGAAACTGAATGTGCGCGAGGGAATGTATGTAAAACCGGATACGGAAATTATGCGTTTGGCAGACCTGTCAACGGTCTGGATTTTGGCAGATGTTTTTGAGCATCAGGCTGAGTGGGTTAATCTGAATCAAAGTGCCGACGTGACTTTAAGTTATATGCCTGGCCGCATATGGGAAGGCAAGGTGGAATACATTTACCCAAGTCTTGACCCTGTTACCCGTACTCTAAAAGTGCGCCTTCGTTTTGATAACCCCGATGAAGTGCTTAAACCAAACATGTATGCACATGTGAGCATTTATGGCGGAGCCAAAAAAAATATTCTAACCATGCCAAGAGAGGCATTAATTCGTACCGGTCAGGAACAAAGAGTTATTGTTGCTCTTGGCGAAGGTCGTTTTGCTCCCAAAAAGGTAGTTGCCGGAACAGAGTCGGGCGATTGGGTTGAAATTGCGAGTGGTCTGGATGAAGGAGATAACGTAGTTGTGTCCGGTCAGTTCCTGATTGATTCAGAAGCCAGTCTTAGGGCTAGTTTGATGAGGATGCAGGAGTAATTACATGATTAATAGCATTATTAACTGGTCGGCGCGGAATCGATTCATGGTGTTAATCTTGACTGCCATTTTGGCAGTCTGGGGTATGTACGCGGTTAAGCATACGCCGCTGGATGCAATTCCGGATTTATCCGATGTGCAGGTCATTATTAAAACGCCCTATCCAGGTCAGGCGCCACGTGTGGTGGAAGACCAGGTGACGTATCCATTAACAACTGCCATGTTATCTGTACCCAAAGCAGTAAATGTGCGTGGCTATTCATTTTTCGGTGATTCATATGTGTATGTGATTTTTGAAGATGGCACGGACCTGTATTGGGCACGTGCACGCGTGCTGGAATATCTGAGTCAGGTTGCAAATAAATTACCTTTGCAGGCGAAGCCGCAGCTCGGGCCGGATGCAACTGGTGTTGGCTGGGTATACGAATATGCGCTTATAGATAAAACAGGTAAGCATGACTTGTCGCAACTGCGCTCATTGCAGGACTGGTTTCTAAAATTTGAATTACAAACTGTTCCCGGTGTTTCAGAAGTGGCAACCGTAGGTGGCATGGTTAAACAATATCAGGTTGTGTTGGACCCGGATCGTTTGCGTGCCTACGGCATTTCATTAATGAAAGTGCGTGAAGCAATTCAGCGAGCGAATCAGGAAGTAGGTGGTTCGGTGATTGAAATGGCTGAAGCAGAATACATGGTACGCGTCACCGGATACATCAGTAAACAGGATGACTTAAGAAATATTCCCCTGGGTATGAACAAGAGCGGTACGCCAATTCAACTGAAGGATGTTGCAGATATACGCCTTGGCCCGCAATTACGTCGTGGTATTGCCGAACTGGATGGTGAAGGTGAGGTTGTTGGTGGGATTGTCGTAATGCGTTGGGGTGAAAATGCACTGACAACAATTGAGCGTGTTAAAGAAAAAATTGAAGTGCTGAAAAAAGGTTTGCCGGAGGGTGTTGAAATTATTGAGACCTATGACCGTTCTGCATTAATCCAGCGTGCAGTGGATAACCTGAGTAGCAAGCTTCTGGAAGAGTTGCTTATGGTGGCGCTGGTATGCAGTTTATTTCTGATGCATTTGCGTTCAGCATTGGTGGCGGTAATTGTGTTGCCCTTAGGCATACTTGCGTCATTTATTATCATGTATTACCAGGGCATTAATGCCAATATCATGTCGCTGGGTGGTATAGCGATTGCTATGGGGGTTATGGTGGATGCCGCCATTGTCATGATTGAAAATGTGCACAAACACATGGAGCGTGAAGAGCTCACTGATGAAAATCGCTGGCAAATTGTGTGTCAGGCTGCAGGTGAAGTTGGGCCGCCAATATTCTTTTCACTGTTGATTATCACCCTGAGTTTTTTACCAGTGTTTACCTTGCAGGCACAGGAAGGTCGTATGTTTGCGCCACTGGCTTTTACCAAAACCTATGCAATGGCTGCTGCTTCAATTCTAACTATCACTCTGGTGCCGGTTCTGATTGGTTATTTTGTACGCGGGAAAATGAAACCGGAGCAATCCAATCCGATAAATCGATTTCTCATTGGTTTATATCGTCCGTTGATTAACTGGACCTTGCGTTCACCCTGGCAGGTGTTGGCCATGGCAACGGTTTTATTTGTTGTTACTCTTTGGCCAATATCACAACTGGGTTCGGAATTTATGCCGGATCTGGATGAAGGCGACTTGTTGTATATGCCAACAACCTTTCCCGGTGTATCGGTGGGTAAAGCACAGGAATTATTGCAACAAACCGATAAACTGATCCGTACCCTGCCCGAAGTGAAGAGAGTGTTCGGTAAGATTGGTCGTGCCGATACTGCAACAGATCCTGCACCTTTAACCATGATTGAAACAACTATCCAGTTAAAGCCGCGTGATGAATGGCGGCCAGGTATGACCATGGATAAGATAAAAAAAGAGCTGGATGAATTGATACAGTTTCCTGGTTTAACCAATGCCTGGGTCATGCCCATTAAAACCCGAATA
>JBFHPZ010000263.1:0-4422 GCA_041592495.1 Gammaproteobacteria bacterium
AGACCTTCACGTACAGGCTCTGTTGTAGATGCAGCGGCATGTGCCATGGGCGATGAACCCAGACCGGCTTCATTTGAAAATAAACCGCGCGCAACGCCCCAGCGAATTGCTTCACCCACGGCAGCACCACCAACAGCCCATGGGTTCAAGGCATGATTCAATATGGTTCCCAGGGCTGCAGGAACTTCGGAAGCGTTCATTAACAACACGACGAATGCGACAGAGATATAGGCCATGGCCATAAACGGCACGATTGCACTCGCAACTTTCGCGATACGTTTAACACCGCCCAATATCACCATACCCACAATGATGGACATGATGACACCGATCAACCAGCCATATTCTTTTATTCCGGGAACTGCAAAAGTTAAGCCGTCAACGACAGAATTGACCTGCACCAGATTGCCGATACCAAAAGAAGCAATCATCGCGAACAGCGCAAATGCAACTGCAGTACGCTTCATATTAAGTCCATGTAACAAGGTATACATGGGACCACCGGCAACTTCACCTTTTTCAATTTCCCTGAATTTAAGCGCCAGAGTACTCTCAGTGAATTTGGTTGCCATGCCTAGAAAGGCCGTCACCCACATCCAGAACAGAGCGCCAGGACCACCAAGACTGATGGCTGTTGCTACACCGGCAATATTGCCTGTACCCACCGTTGCAGATAAAGCGGTTGATAAAGCCTGAAAATGAGTCACTTCCCCAGGGTCTCCCTTGCAGGAGTATTTACCACGAATTACCGACAGGGAATGTCGGAATCCACGCACCTGAACAAAGTGCAATTTAAGCGTAAGATAAAAACCAACACCCAGTAATACTGCCAGGGTAATCCAGCTTCCCCATAACGCACCGGATAACTGCCCCGTCCACTCTGTAAGCTTTTCAAGCATAACGATCCCCGCCATTTTTATTGTTGCTTCACAATAATATGATTCAATGTAAAATACAAAACTTTAGTACATCCTTATATTTATTATGAACAAGTTCGAAAAGTTTTTTGAAAGCATGTTATGGGAAAGCCGACTGGTGGTGATTGCCGCTGTTATCATCAGCCTTGTTTCCAGTCTTGCCATGTTTTTTATGGCGACCGTTGACGCCATTTACATGGTCAGTCACCTGATTGAATATCCAGCACTCGAGGGTGAAGCACGATTCATATTACGTAGCGAGACCATTACTCACGTGGTTGAACTCATCGATGGCTATTTGCTGGCCATTGTTTTATTAATTTTCGCCCTTGGTCTTTATGAATTATTTATCAGTAAAATCGATAAGGCAGAATCGGCAGAAAACGCTTCACAGGTTCTGGTCATTCAAAGTCTTGATGATCTGAAAGCTCGTCTTGCCAAAGTTGTGTTAATGATTTTGATCGTTAAATTTTTTGAATTCGCGCTAGCCATGACATTCACCACACCACTGGACTTGCTGGCATTTGCCGGCGGCATTGCACTGATTGGTCTTGCACTTTATCTGACGCATGCCGGTGAAAATCACGACACGAGCAAGCACTAAACAAAATTTCATCTAAACAAAAAAAGGGAGCCAATGGCTCCCTTTTTAATTTCAACCCCGGATCGAGATTACTTAACCTTGGGATCCAGTTCACCGCTCTTGTAGCGATCAACCATTTTCTCAAGTGAAATAGCCTTGATCTTGGAAGCCTGACCGGCAGAACCGAATGCTTCGAAACGTGCCTTACAGATTTCTTTCATACCCTTGGTAGATTCTTTCAGGAATTTACGTGGGTCGAAGTTTGCAGGGTTTTCCTGCAGGTGCTTACGAATAGAACCGGTAGAGGCCATACGCAGGTCTGTATCGATGTTAACTTTACGCACACCGTTCTTGATACCTTCAACGATTTCTTCAACAGGCACACCGTAAGTCTGACCCATGTCACCGCCGTAGCTGTTGATGATCTGCAACCAGTCCTGAGGAACGGAAGAAGAACCGTGCATAACCAGGTGAACGGAAGGAATGCGTTCATGAATTTCTTTTACGCGGTCGATACGCAGGATCTTGCCAGTAGGCTGTGTGGTGAATTTGTATGCACCGTGTGAAGTACCGATGGCAATCGCCAGGGCATCAACGCCGGTTTTCTTAACGAAATCGGCAGCTTCTTCAACGTCAGTCAACAGCTGTGAATGATCCAGAGCGCCTTCAGCACCGTGACCATCTTCTTCACCCATCATGCCGGTTTCCAGAGAACCCAGACAACCCAGTTCGCCTTCAACGGATACACCACAAGCATGAGCCAGTTCAACCACTTTGCGAGTAGTTTCAACGTTGTACTCATAAGAGGAAGGTGTTTTCATGTCGGGCATCAAGGAGCCGTCCATCATGACGGAGCTGAAACCGGATTGAATGGAACGGAAACATACTGCTGGTTCAGAACCGTGATCCTGATGCATAACCAGAGGAATATGCGGATACTGTTCCAGCGCAGCCAGAATCAGGTGACGCAGGAAGGGTTCGCCCGCATAGGAACGCGCACCGGCGGAACCTTGTAGAATGACAGGGCTGTCCATTTCATCGGCAGCCTGCATGATGGCCTGAACCTGTTCCAGATTGTTTACGTTAAAAGCAGGCATGCCATAACCGTTATCGGCAGCATGATCCAGCAATTGGCGTAATGATACTAATGCCATAGTCTGATCTCCTTAGAGGATGTTAAATTTAATCTTCTGTAACGTTTACATTACCAATGGTAACGACTTTCATTGCATTGGTGCCGCCACCTTCATCACCCAGAAAATCCCCCCGGGTGATAATAATTCGATCGCCTTTCTCAACAACACCTTTTTCTTCCAATAACATCGCAACCTTGCTGCTGATGTTATAGGGGCCAACCTTTTCAAACTCGATACTGGTTGGATAGACACCGCGATACAAAGTTACCTTGCGTCGCGTTTGCTCATGCCGGGTCATGGCATAAATTGGAATCGCCGAACTGATTCGGGACATCCATAATACCGTTGCACCGGATTCAGTCAATGCCGCAATGGCATCCACATCCAGATGGTTAGCGGCATACATGGTCGCCATGGCGATTGCTTCATCCACACGACCAAAGGTTAAATGCACCCGATGGTCTGAAGTGATAGCCTTGGGGTGTTTTTCAGCAGATTCGCAAATCCTGCTCATGGACTGAACCACCTTCACCGGATATTTTCCGGAGGCCGTTTCACCAGACAGCATGACCGCATCAGTGCCGTCGTGAACCGCGTTGGCTACGTCGAACACTTCCGCACGTGTCGGGATTGGATTTTCAATCATCGACTCCATCATCTGGGTAGCAGTGATGACTACCCGGTCCATAGCACGTGCGCGACGGATCAGATCTTTCTGGATAGCCGGTAATTCGGCATCGCCTACTTCAACTCCCAGATCGCCGCGAGCTACCATAATAGCATCCGAAGCCTGGATAATTTCATCAATAACCTTGAGTGCTTCAGCGCGCTCGATCTTGGCGACAATAGCGCCATAACCACCGGCATCACGCAACAACTTGCGCGCTTCCTTGATATCTCCGGCATTGCTGGGGAAAGATACTGCCAGGTAATCTGCCTGAATCGCAGCAGCTACCTTGATATCTTCCTTGTCCTTATCGGTCAGTGCCGGTGCTGAAAGGCCACCACCCAGCAGATTAATACCTTTCTTATCGGAAAGGACACCGCTATAGGCAACAATACAGTGGATCTGCCCGCCTTCGACCTTTTCCACTTCGAGCACAATGCGGCCATCATCCAGCAGCAAGGTATTGCCCGGCTTTACATCATTCGGCAGGTTTTTATAGGTGAAGCCTACTCGCTCTTCAGTACCTTCTTTGGGGTCCAGGTTCGCATCCAGAATAAACTTGTTCCCGCGCTTTAATTCGACCCTGCCGTTCTTGAACCTGTCGATACGAATTTTTGGGCCCTGTAGATCTACCAGTACCCCGACAACACGCCCCAGTTTTTCACTGCTGGCACGAACTAGATCTGCACGACGCTTCTGTTCTTCATAAGTACCGTGAGAAAAATTCAATCTGACGACATCTACACCGGCCTGTACTAATTCTTCAATAATTTCCGGGGTATCGGTTGCCGGACCCAGGGTCGCGACAATTTTAGTTCTACGCAAAGGAAGAACTCCTGTATTAATTCACTTAAACAACAGAGACCCCGTAAACGGGGTCTCACAAAAAAACTAGCCTTTGGCTCTCTCTTCCAGAATAGCCACTGCTGGCAATACCTTGCCTTCCAGGAATTCCAGGAAAGCACCACCGGCGGTGGAAATATATGACACCTTGTCAAAGATGTCGTATTTCTGGATGGCAGCAATAGTGTCACCGCCACCGGCCAGGGTAAATGCCTTGGTATTGGCAATGGCTTCCGCCACCATCTTGGTACCTGCACCAAACTGGTCAAACTCGAA
>JBFHPZ010000264.1:0-4422 GCA_041592495.1 Gammaproteobacteria bacterium
CACTGCGTTTAATACGCCCTACAGGCAGCTATTACTGTCATCTCGACCGAAGCCTAGCGTAGTGGAGAGATCTTATGCTTAAGGTTAATATTACTTTCAAACAGTCAAGATCCCTTGGCGTTGCTCGGGATGACATTAGAGATGTGGAGCGCAATTATTATTACGCCGCATGCAAACTTCCGGCGTAATGCGCTACGCTTATTACACCTTACGATACTCTGGCATCAACAGATATGCATATCAAGAAGGAATTTATATAACACCATGAATAAAGTCATTCTGATAACCGGCGCTAGCCGTGGTATTGGTGCCGCGACAGCAACACTTGCGGCAACTCACGGATATGCGGTATGTGTGAATTACCACACCAATCAGAAAGCGGCCAATGCCGTGGTGGATGAAATCAAATCTCACGGTGGTCATGCCATAGCGGTAGCCGCTGATGTCTCACTGGAATCTGATGTCATTAAACTGTTCCAAACTGTCGATGAACAATTAGGACCTGTCACTGCACTGGTCAATAACGCAGGTATTCTTGAAAAACAAATGCGGGTCGAGGACATTGACGCCCCACGTCTAAACCGAATTTTTGCAACCAATGTTATAGGCAGCTTCCTGTGTGTGAGGGAATCGATCAAACGCATGTCAACCAAACACGGTGGCAATGGTGGTTCCATTGTGAATGTATCGTCTGCTGCATCTCGACTCGGTGCCGCCGGTGAATATGTAGATTACGCCGCATCCAAAGGTGCCATTGATACATTAACCATTGGTTTATCTCGCGAAGTAGCGGAAGAAGGTATTCGGGTTAATGCAGTGCGCCCTGCCTTTATCTATACCGACATGCATGCCAGCGGTGGCGAACCCGGTCGCGTGGATCGAATAAAAAATACCTTACCCATGAAACGTGGAGGCCATCCAATGGAAGTGGCTAATGCCATTATCTGGCTGCTATCAGATGAAGCTTCATACACGACAGGAACCTTCATTGATATGGCGGGTGGAAGATAATATCTGCCAGGCAATTTTTACAAATGAAATAAAAGCGAATAACAAAGCATGTTGAACCTTGAGCAACTCACCAGTCAAATTGACCTGTATCTGGTTTGATTACTCATGTACGGCGCAATCAGTATTGCACCGTATGAATACTTACAGCCCAATGTGCTGCATTGATTATCCCCTTGCTCAACCCTGCTCGTGCTCATCGCAGGGACGACGATATTCATCGGGAATATTCGACGGGCATTTACCACACATTTCATTACCGGGCACTGCGAAATCAATTTTTCGTGGGTACGGCAAATCAAGTCCATTCATAATTGCAACAAATTCATCGATGCTTTTATTACCACCTAAACGTGGATTACGCACTTTCTCCTGAGCAATACTGGAAATGAAACGGCCTTCGTAATCATGGCCCGGATACACAAGAGTTTCATCAGGAAGACTGAACAACTTGTCATGGATACTATGATAAAGAGTGGTGGCATCACCGGACTGAAAATCGGTGCGTCCACAGGCTTCAATCAATAAAGCGTCGCCGGTAAACACCATTTTTTGTGTGCCGTTATCGAGTAAATAAGCATGATGATGAGAGGTATGCCCGGGTGTAAACAAAGGCGCCAGTTCAATCGAACCCATTTTAAACGGCTGTCCTTCCATGACACCTATATCTGCACAGTCAGGTTTTTCAATAGCAGGATAAGCCACTTTGCAGCCGGTAAGTTCACGCAACATGCGCGCACCGGTGAGATGATCTGCATGATGATGGGTATCCAGTGTATACATGAGTTTAAGTTCCAGTTTCTGCAACAGTTCAATATCACGCTGCAGTGTATCCAGAACAGGATCAATCAAAAGCGCCTGACCGGTTTCAGGACAGGCCAGAAGATAGGTATAGGTGCTGGAGTCTTGTTCAAATAACTGTTTGAAAATCATATTTCCTCCATTTTCACTCTTATTGAATCATTTCCAGTTGCGCCATACATTCCAGTGCAGCCGTCTTGTAACATTGCGCCAGTGTTGGATAATTGAATACGGTGAGCGCAAGCGTATCGACCGTTGCATTACAGGCCATGGCAATCTGCCCCACATGCACCAGCTCACTTGCCGATTCACCGATGATATGCACGCCTAATATGGCACGACTCTGGCGATCCACCAGCAACTTGAATAACCCGTTTTCACTTCCAATAATCTGGCCTCGTGCAGTTTCTGCATAACGCGCATAACCTTTTACATAATCGGCATTGCGTGCTTCCAGTTCACGTTCCGTTTCGCCCACATAAGACAGCTCGGGAATGGTGTAAATAGCCATGGGCAATGGACCGGAAGCCTGCAGAGACTTGCCCATAAAAGCATGATGGGCCGCCTTGCGCCCCTGTTCCATTGCCGTAGCAGCCAGTGAAGGGTGACCGGCAAGATCGCCGACAATATAAATATGATTTTGTGATGTCTGATTATTCTCGTTGATACGCACCCATCCATTATCATCGGCAACCAGATTTGCATTTTCAAGCTTGAGCAAACCATAGTTAGGTTGACGACCAAGCGCATACAATAAGGCCTCTGCCTGAAGTACATCGCCCTGCTCGGTCGTGACACTGACACTGACACTGTCATCAATACGTTTAATTTCACTGAGACGAGTCTGCATACGCAGCTTGATATCCATATCTTTAAAGTCATCAGATAACTGCCTGACAATGTCATCGTCCAGATAGGCAAGCAATCGCTCATGGGAATCAATCAATGTCACCTTGCTGCCCAATGCTGCAAAAATCGTCGCGAATTCACAGGCGATAACACCACCACCAACAACAATAAGCGATTCGGGTAGATGACGAATTTTTAATATGGATGTGGAATCCAGTACCCGTTCCTTATCAAAAGGAATATTTTCCGGACGACGTGGACGGGAACCGGTTGCCAGAATAATGTAAGTAGCAGTTAATGATTGATAATCGCCACGCGGACTCTTAACCTGCAATGTGTGTGCATCCTTGAAACTGGCTTCACCGGGAATCAGGGTAACGCCCTGCTTCATTAAATCTTCCAGTAGCTGCGATTCCTTCCGATCCACCACACGATCTTTCTGGCTCAATGCATCGGTAAGAAAACCTGGCTCGTGTGAGACACGATGCTGCAATGTACGTCGCATGCCCAGGCTGGCTGAACGCGATGTGATATATGCTGCTTCCCGAAGCGCCTTGCTGGGGATGGTACCATTCTGCAAACTCACGCCACCCACATAGGGTTTACGTTCAATAATGCCCACTCGTTTACCAAGCCTGGCCGCAGCAATAGCAGAAGAATGACCTCCCGGGCCAGAACCGATGACAAGAAGATCATAATCATAGGCAGTCATGAAACAACTCCGGATTCAATTGGCATACACCTATCTTTGCACGTAATACCGCAAAGGGGAATAATAGATTTTAAGAAACTGCCACCTTATCCGGTTATTGATCGTTTAAATATATTTCTCTTTCTTCCCTGTATCTGAAATACGCTTCCTTATTTTCTGCTTCGCTCCTGTCATTTACACAACCATACCTTTTTGGCATTCCAGGCGCCGAAGGTTCGCCATTTTTGCAAATACCTTCATCGTAGGCATCATCTTCTGGTTGATTAACAACATACAGGATATCAAGGGCAGTACTACAGCCTGACGAGATTATTACTATAGCCAGAATAAATTATCGGCTTGCCTCAACATGGCGTGCGAAGTTGTCAAGAATGGCCTTCCAACCATCACGCTGTTGTTCGATTGAATGAGTTGGCTCACTGTCGAAGGATACTCGAACAATGACGCCTTTAGGTCCGTCATTGAATTCGACCTGTGCCGCGCGATCGCCAAAAGAGTACTCGATCAGTTTGTGCTTGACTATATTTGTATAAGTGCCCGCAAAATCAAAACCCATGCTGCCATCTTTTGCTTCCATTCGTGAGGAGAAAGCACCTCCGACGCGTAAATCAACTGTGGCAGCAGTTGTATGCCAATCATCGGACGCAGCATTCCATTGTTTAATATCATAGGGTGTTGTATATGCACTCCAAACTTCAACGATGGGTGCAGCAACGGTGGTTTCAACTGTGATTTTCATAGTATGTCTCCATATTTTCTGCAGCTAAAGTTGAATCTGCGCAGTGCAAATTAAGCGCTGCGTAGTTTGCGTCCGTACGAGTGGTCATAAAGATGTTATGCATTAATCGTTAATGAATTTCGAACGGAATGCATCTAGTACAAACTTCTGCCGAAGAAGCAACCCCACTTCATTGTCAAGTTCCATGTTGAGCGTAAATAGCCACATATCTTTCGATGTTTCCAAATAGCCGATATACCATCCGACTTGTGGATTTATCCTTGCTGTCCAGCCTGTCTGAAAAATGGCGACTATCCCTCTTTTTTTCCTTAAG
>JBFHPZ010000265.1:0-4362 GCA_041592495.1 Gammaproteobacteria bacterium
AGATCAATATTGGTCCATTGCAAACCCCATTGATCCTCATGGATGTGAATGATCTTTGCGGCCATTCGAATAGCAGCGCTTTCCCCCAGGATTAGTTCTATATCATAGATTTTATCCAGGTCTGGTGTAACGTCGCCGGGAGAAACCAAGAGCATGCCTTTAAGGGAAATATCCAGCACAAAGCAAGTCCACTCCTGCTCACCAAGGGACATGATGACTTCAGAAATGAATGGTATACGCTGGTAATGGCGTCTTTCTTTATCAGGAGAGTGTTTCGACACAATGCAACCTTCTAAAACTAAAGAATCTGACTAGAGTATAGACACCTCACCGTGAGCAACAAGGCGTCAAGGCAATTAAATCATGGCGGCATGCAATAATTGTCGAGTGTATTCATGACCTGGATTATTAAATACTGACTCTGTCTCACCCTGCTCTACCATGCGCCCCTGTTTCATAACCAGTATACGATGAGATATGGAGCGTACTACCTTGAGATCATGACTGATAAATAAATAGCTCAGTCCATGATTGTTTTGTAGCTTGACCAGCAAATCCAGCACCTGCTTTTGTACAGATACATCCAGTGCGCTGGTGGGCTCATCCAGTAAAACAATTTTGGGTTCCAGCACCACGACACGGGCAATGGCAATACGCTGACGTTGGCCACCGGAAAACTCATGGGGATAACGCCATAATGTGGCTTCATCCAGACCCACTTCATCCAGAATATCCAGAATACGTTGATGTCGCTGTTGTTTGCTCAATTGTGGAAAATGTAACTGCAAGCCTTCACTAATAATTTGTTCGACGGTCATCCGTGGTGAAAGTGATGAATAGGGATCCTGGAACACCACCTGAAAATCCTTGCGCAATGGCCTGATTGCTGACTCGGTCATTTCATGTAATGACATGCCATTAAAATAAATATCGCCCTGAGAACGCTCCAGTCGCAGCAATGCTAATCCTAATGTAGTTTTGCCGGAACCTGATTCACCCACAATACCCAGTGTTTCACCTTTTGCCAGTTCAAGATTGATTTCATCAACTGCTTTAACTTCTGCAACCTTGCGCTTAAAGAATCCCTTTGTCACAGGAAAATAAACACGTAGATTATTGGCTTGAATTAATGTTGGTGAGGTTGCTTCAATAGCATGTACCAGGCGTTTGGGTTGTGCAGCCAACAAGTGCCGGGTGTATTCATGCTGAGGATTATCAAACAAGATATCTGTTTTAGCCTGTTCGACGATATGCCCCTGCTGCATGACACACACATAATCGGAATAATGTCTGACCATGTTTAAATCATGGGTGATCATCAATACCGACATATTGAATTCTTTTTGCAAATCATCCAGCAACTCCAGAATCTGTTGCTGAATGGTGACATCCAGTGCCGTGGTTGGCTCATCTGCAATTAATAATTTGGGTTTGCATGCAAGTGCCATAGCAATCATGACGCGCTGACGTTGACCGCCGGACATCATATGCGGAAAACTGTTAATTTGACGTTGCGGCTCTGGAATACCGACTCGATCCAGTAACTCAATGGCCTTCTGCCAGGCCACACTTTTACTCATGCCCTGATGCACCATCAAAGGTTCGACGAGCTGCTCACCCACAGGATAGACCGGATTCAATGAAGTCATTGGCTCCTGGAAAATCATGGCGATTTCGCGACCACGAATTTCACGAATACGTTTATCACTACAGGTAAGAATATTTTCTTTACCTAATAAAATTTCACCTGTTGGGTAACGACTGTGCTGACTATCATTCAAACGTAACAGGGATAGGGCAGTAACTGATTTACCAGAACCGGATTCACCCACCAGACCCACGTTCTGTCCGGGATAAATATCCAGACTTGCACCCCTGACAGCATCGACCACTGATTCCGGCGCATGGAACTGTACACTGAGATTTTTTATTTGTATCAGGGGCTCAGTCATATTATCCCTTTCGTGTATCCATGGCTTCACGCAAGGCTTCACCAATAAATATCAATAACATCAAGGTGCCGACCAGCACGATAAACGTACTCATGGATAACCACCAGGCCTCTATGTTTTCCTTACCTTGTGATAACAACTCACCCAGGCTCGGCGTCGATGGCGGCACGCCCAGCCCCAGAAAATCGAGACTGGTGAGCGCCAGTATCGACCCACTGATTCTGAAAGGTAAAAAGGTAATCACCGGCGTCATGCTATTAGGAAGCAAATGACGAAACATGATAGACCGGTTTGATAATCCTAATGCGCGAGCTGCACGTACATAATCCATATTTCTGCCTTTGAGATATTCTGCACGCACGTAATCCGACAATCCCATCCAGCCAAAGAGAGACAATAAAATAATCAGCAAGGTTACACTGGGTTGGAAAATCGAAGCGAATATGATCAACAAATAGAGTTCCGGCATGGAACCCCATACTTCGATGAACCGCTGGAATAATAAATCAGTACGACCGCCAAAATATCCCTGAATAGAACCTGCGACTATGCCAATAGCAACGCCAATGGCGGTCAGCACAAATGCAAATACAACTGACAAACGAAAACCGTAAATCAATCGCGCAAAAACATCACGTCCGCGATCATCGGTACCGAGAATATTTGTTTCACTAGGTGGTGCCGGATTAGGCAACTCCGAAGCATAGTTAATGGTTGAATAGTTGTAGGGATTGAGCGATTCCAGCATCCAGTTATCATCCTGAGTCAACAGAGTGCGCACATACTCATCGCTGTAATCCGTTTCCGTTTCAAAATCACCACCAAAGGTGGTTTCGGCATAAGCCTTGAACACCGGGAAATAATAATCACCGTTGTAATGCACGATTAAGGGTTTGTCATTACTCAATACTTCAGCAAACAAACTCAGTAGAAACAGGAAAGAGAATATCCATAGACTGTAATAGCCACGTTTATTTCTGCGAAAGCGGTACCATGCGCGCTTACCGGGTGAAGCGTGGGTGTAATCCATTATCTACGCTCCATGGATTCAAACTGGATACGTGGATCAATCAGCACATAGCTTAAATCCGCCAATAACTTTGCCACCAGACCCAGCAATGTATATAGATAGAGCGTTCCAAGCACAACCGGATAATCGCGTTTCAACACCGACTCATAAGATAACAAACCCAAACCATCCAGCGAGAAAATAGTTTCGATCAACAAACTGCCGGTAAAAAAAGCACCGATAAAAGCCGCAGGGAAACCGGTAACCAGTGGAATGACTGCATTACGAAATATGTGTTTATAAAGTATTGTATTTTCCGGCAATCCTTTGGCGCGTGCTGTTAGTACATATTGTTTGCGGATTTCTTCAATAAAGCTGTTTTTGGTCAGCATGGTCATTACGGCAAAACTGCCTATCACCGATGCAATAATCGGTAACACCATATGCCATAAATAATCCAGCACCTGTGAATACCAGGGCAATTCATGCCAGTTATCGGAGACCAAACCGCGTAATGGAAAAATATCCCAGAAACTACCACCGCCAAATAACACCAACAAGGTAATACCCAATACGAAACCGGGAATGGCATATCCAATCAATATTATCGTGCTGGTAATAACATCAAAATGGCTACCATCCCTGACCGCCTTGGCAACGCCAAGAGGTATACAGGTAAGATAAACAATAAAAAACGACCAGACGCCGAGACTAATAGACACCGGCATTTTGGAAATAACCAGTTCGATCACGGATTTGTTATGGAAATAACTCTCGCCAAGATCAAACCTGGCGTAGTTTGCCATCATGGAAATAAATCGTTCATAAGCGGGTTTATCAAACCCGTAAAACTCATTCAGTTTCTTTACCTGTTCTTCAGCCAGCCCTGTTGCTCCACGATATAAACCTTGTGTACCTGCGCTGGCCTCACCAACCTGTCCTCTTCCCTGTAACTGGCTAATCAATTGTTCAACCGGGCCACCGGGAACAAACTGGGTCACAATAAAAGTAATCAACATGACGCCCACCAGCGTGGGAATCATTAACAACAGTCTTTTTAAAATATAGGAAGCCATGCGTGATTTACTAAATTATTTTTTCTCGGACCAGCTCTGTAACAACCAGGTTTCAGGATCATAATACAGTGGTAATGTTCTTGGGATCTCAAACTTGTTCCAGTAGGCAATTCGATGGGCATTGATATACCAGTTTGGCACCAGATATTCCTGATGTATTAACACCCGATCCAGTGCACGACAGGCGCTGATGAGATCAGCGCGTGTTTCAGCCTGAATAATTTTATCCACCAGCGCATCTACAACGGGGTGTTTAATTCCTGCCAGATTGCGCGAACCTTGCTTATCGGCCGATATGGAATGAAACATATTTCGTAATTCATTA
>JBFHPZ010000266.1:0-4359 GCA_041592495.1 Gammaproteobacteria bacterium
AGTGCAGGATGGGTGCCAAGATTAATTATTTGTCAAAGAGGGAATGAATAACCTGGCGGGTGAAGGCAAAAGATGGGTGGTTGTTGGGTTTTATGACAGGCTTTACATCGGGGTTTGTTACTAAATTCGATTTTATTTAAAAAAGTTCACCTACCTGGCGTTTTCGAGACAAAAGTAAAACCACAGGATTCTGTCTACACAGGCATGACAACATCTCACAATGCCTTCCTTTTGGTTCACATCACGACTGTCTGACTTACTTCCATCCTGTCGAAAGAACTGGCCAGGTTACGCTTGAATAATTGCCTGGCCCAGTTCGCCAAACCGTCGGGGTTTTCCTGTTTTTTTAGCACCGTGGCGATGATATCGAGTTTGACGGTATTGGGAGTATAGTGTTCGACCAATGCATGCCAGGCATTGGGCTGACTGGGTCTTACATTGGGCATGGTGAACGCAATACTCTGGACAGATTGAAAACTGATCGTTGAAAAAAACGGGCGCATTTTACGTTGCACTTCTTCCCGCACCAGTTTGCAGGCAAACCAGCCAATGGTTTCAGCTGCATCGATCAGATCAACATCCAGCTTATCTTGCGCTTGAAAATAATCCAGTGGTGGAAAATAACTTAGCCCCTCTTCCCGAATATTTTGCAACACTGCTTCGGTCAGTTGTTCACCCACCACCTCCGCCGAGGATGGCAAGTATTGTTCAAGAGCTTCATGGGGCACCCTGACTACCAGGGTGATATGAATTTTACTGACGTAAAGTTGTGTCATTTTAAAACACTGAGTTAATTAACTACGCAGAATCGACAGCTGTTTCTGCAAGGGGTCAGTGAGGTGTTTGATTTTTTTTCGCATCACACTGCCTATTGCATCGGTCTGACCAAACACCGGGAACAGGAGCTCTTCACAATACCCGGATAACACGGTCATAGCTTTGGCATGTTCTGCAAAATCCGGCGCTATGGTTAACAGCGCTTTTAGTTCCGTATTATTTTCCAGACAATCACAATATTGATGAGCTTCGCCGAGTATTTTTTCAATATCTCTTCGGTTATCAAACCCCGGACAAATGTCGCGAAAATATTGTTCGATAGTCATGAACAAGGCAACCACCATTTCCTGATCACTGGGTCGTTTTAAGGCAGCTTCAATGGTATGTAAATAATTTTGCCCGGCTTCACTCATGACGCGTAATAACTGTTTCGCGGCTTTGTTATTCTGTGCAACTAAACCAGCAAGTACTTGTTGCAACTCTTTATAAGATGGATGTGCCTGAACTTCCGGCGGCAAGTCATCGGGCATCGCCTGCAGGAAACCCACATAATAAGCACTTTTCATTTTGGCTTTTGACCACAGGCTGTGTTTCATTTCATCTGAAATCAAGCCCTGCTGTAGGGCGGCACGTACACTGTCGATCATTGCCAGGGGTGTTTCTTCAAACGGTAAATTTTCTATTAAAAACTCCGCCAGCACTGGCCCCATATCACCCTTGATCACACCCTGTTTTTCCAGCATACGTCGTGCGTTATCTGCAGTTGGCATACACCACCAGGCACGACGCGCCAGTTCATTGGTCAAACCGGTTGCATGCACTACGGCAACTACTGCTTCCTCTTCACCCAACATCAGTAATTGTTCCAGGCTGTCATCCTTCGCCTGCCCCATGCGAGTCCAACGTTTAAGATAAACCGGATAGCCGCCGGGCGAACCGAGTGAATGGGAAGAAAACAATGCTTTAACATCACGGATATATTGAGTAGCACGTCCTTTGGGATTGAGCGGAATTTTGGCCTCGCCACGGGACGTCAGTGCATGTACTACCATACGCGATTCATCGATACGTACCGCCTGCAAGCCCTGACTTAACAGAACGTTCAGACGCAGACTGTCTTCGGGAGAGAGATCCATAATTTTTTAAAGCCTCATTTAACGCCAGGGCGCAATGGCGCCAAGAACGCAAAGTTTATTTTTGACAAATACTCATTAAAAACCGTAAAAAACTTTGCGGGCTTTGCGTCTTCGCGCCATAGCGTTGAAATAAATTAATTCAATTGTATTCGTTGCCCCCAGGGTACCGGGGTTTTACCTTTCACCAGCCAGATCACCGGGAACGGCGCTTCCTTCTCCGGAAACTTGCCCTGGGCATCGGTAAAATAAATCAAAACTTCCGGATGACGATCCCGTTTTTCTGCCCATTCCATAACGGGTACAAAACTGGTACCGCCGCCACCCTGGAATTTTCGCGGTAGCTTGAATTCTTCCCAGGGCTCGAATGTCCAGGGTGCGCCTTCCGCCAGTTTGCTGTCACAAGCGACTAACAGGATACGCGCCCGCAGCTGGCTCTTGATGGCATCGATTTCGGAAATGAATTCACCGATTTCCTTGTCGGAAATAGAACCACTGACATCCAGCGCCACCACTATATCCACCTGGGCACTGCGCAGGCTGGGATACACAGCCGGATCACCACGACGATTGGACGGCCGTGAATAGGTGTAATCATCCCGGGCCACCATGCTCATGTAACGCGCCAGCAACATGCGCCAGGGTAAACGCGGTTGCAGCAGATGGTCTACCATGCGCGCCATGGAACCGCCAAGTTTGCCTGCCTGTATGGCCTGTTGAGCTGCACTGGCCATGCGCTGCTGCCACTGGGTGCTGAGGGTTTCGATTTCCTGGGGCGTTAAAGGATTGGGCTCGGATTCACCGGGTTCATCTGGTGGACGGTCGTGCTGGCCCTCGCCTTCACCCTGTTCGGAATTATCCTCACGAGCGCCGCCGTCTTCCTGACCACGACCTTCGCTGTCGCTTTTCTGTTTCTGTTTCGGCCCTTCCTTCTGCTCTTTTTGATCACCGGCACCACCTTCGCCTTCATCACTATCGGAATCGGGATTGAGTTCCTGTTCCAGTTCCCGGTCCTGATCATTTTCGTTGTCTTCCAGACAGGGATAGATTTCCTCGGCGGTCATGCCGTCGTATTCCCGTAAATACAGGGCATCCGCCGGCGGCTTGAGGCCATCATTAATCAACATGGGATTGATGGCCAGATCACAGGCCATGTCCCAGCGATGTTTCACGCGATGCTGGCGACGGGCAAAATGGGATAAGGCACAGTGCAAAGCTTCCTGGGCCAGCACAAACTGGGTCTGGTCCGCATTCAGGGCTTCGATATATTCAGCGTTGTAATAAAACGCCTTGCCATTAGTGAAGGTGGTTTTGCACCAGTCCGGTTTGGCCTGCAACATGGGCAGGCGCAACACCAGTGCGCCGAGAAAGGGCTTGTCGAGTATCAGCTTGGTGCGCGCTGTGGCGAGTTTTTTTTCCAGATCCTGTGTCATAAATGTTTGTCGCAAAGACGCCAAGAGCGCAAAGATTTTAATAATTTATTTAATCAACTTTGCGCCTTAGCGCTTTTGCGTCGAGTCTTTAGTAAATCATCAACTCGGCGATGCTGTCTGCCCAGTCGGTAAATTCCGGTACGGCGAAGATTTCTTCACCCACCGCCCGATGCATGTCCGATACCAACATCACGCCCATTTCACGCTGACGGAAACGCCTGGCATATTTGAGGATATTACCCATTACCCTGGCAGCATTATCAGAACCTTTCGCCTGAATGGCACGGCCCACCAGTGCCGACGCCACGGCATATTGCAGGTCGATTTCCTTCGGCGTGGGCACTTCCTGGCCTTCTATGATGGCATCCAGATCCGGCATCTGATCCAGGCTCTGAATAAAGGCATTCAATTCAATACCCGCCGCCGGACCCACACAAGCCTGCAGGGCACCGAGAAACAGCTCCGGGTGATCCTCGAACTTGTGTAGCGCATTGTTGGCGAATTCCCATGAACGGGGCGATGGGAAAGCCACCGGGTTATGTGACGGATCAAAATCGAACAACAAATCGGGGCGAAAACGTATAAATGCGATCACACGCTCATCGATACCGTGGCTCCAGGCCCAGGCCACCCAGTCATCCAGATTCACTTCGACTTCGTAATGAGAAAAACGATTAGCCAGAGGTGCTGGCATGGTATAGGTGACACCACGATCCCCCTGGCGGTTACCTGCAGCGAAAATGGCCCAGCCATCGGGAACCTTATAATTACCCAGCTTGCGATCCAGAATCAGCTGATAGGCCGCTGCGGACACACTGGGAGGCGCCGAGGTAATCTCATCCAGAAACAAAATGCCCTTGGTACCATGCCGTTCTGCATTGGGTAACATGGCCGGTGTGGCCCACTCCACCAGATCCCCCACCCGAAACGGAATACCGCGTAAATCACTGGGTTCCATCTGGGACAACCGAATATCGATCACCGGCACCTGATACTGTGCTGCCACCTGGGCCACT
>JBFHPZ010000267.1:0-4359 GCA_041592495.1 Gammaproteobacteria bacterium
GCCGCCGATGTGGTGAAGGTAACACCACTGGGTAGTCACACCGGTGAGTTCTGTGGCCGGGATCGTGCGTTGATTTTCGAAGACCCAAATGGCACACGTCTGTTATATGATGCAGGGCAGACTGTGGCGGGTGCTGATGATTCACGCCTGGGTAAGATCGATGTTGTCCTGGTCAGCCATGTTCATGGTGATCATATTGGAAACCAGCATATTAAGGCAGTGAATGCCGGTACCTGTGCAAAGCCTGAAACCTCTATCAATGCAACACCCATTTCCAACAGTGTGAATATTGCGCTGGCAAAAAAAGCCAAAATTGTTACTGGCAGTGAAATGCCGCGTTTTTTTGCAGGCAAGTTAAAAGCCGCTGGTGGTAATCCGGATGATTCCATAACCGTACGCTTTGGCGCCATGAAAACTATCAACGGCGTGGGTATTACAACCGTGCCGGCAGTGCACAGCAATGGACTGGGACCTGAATTTATAGGTGGCTCACTGGGCGAGTCGATGACGGCTGCAGGTATTACCGCGTATGTAGGTCCACCAACCGGTTATGTTTTGAAATTCACCAATGGCCTGGTAGTGTATTTATCGGGCGATACCGGTATTACGGCAGAGCAGGATGTGGTGGTGCGCGGTCATTATGGCGCCAAACTGGTAGTAATGAATATAGGTGATACCTTTACCACTGGCCCGACTGAAGCGGCTTATGTTATTAATGAACTGATTAAGCCGGCTGCTGCCATTGCCTCTCATGCCAATGAAGAAGCGACACGAGATGGTAAAGTTGTATCCGGCACTCGCACAGAGACTTTTATCAAAACCAGCAAGCTACCCGTTCATGTACCGTTAAGTGGAAAGGTTATGTCATTTGATGGCAAAGGCAAATGTGTTGCAGGATGTTAATTATTTTTGATCATTTATTACATAGCCTTTAATACGATGAGTAATTTCATATCACGGCTTGATCTTGAGGCCAGACTGGAAGATATAGCGCAATCACCGAGCCAGCAGGGAACAGTGGACTTAATCGTTTGTCGACCGCAGGTTAATTTGCGTAAGGAACTGGAAGTGGGTGAGTTAACAATTCAGGAGGGTCTGGTAGGGGATAACTGGAGGAAGATGCTGGATGAAGGCAGCAGTAAGTACGTTAAGCCGGATACACAACTAGCCTTGATTAATTCCAGAGTCATGGCCGCCATCGTAAATGATAAACACAGTTGGCAATTGGCGGGTGATCAATTTTATGTCGATTTTGATCTTAGCAAAAACAATGTGCCCACAGGCACACGCCTGATAATTGGCAACGCTGTTATCGAAGTAACAAAAGAACCTCATTTGGGCTGTAGTAAATTTGCTAAACGTTTTGGTAAGGATGCAGTCAAGTTTGTTAATTCCATCCTTGGTCAGACATTAAATTTACGAGGCATATATGCCCGAGTTATTTCACCAGGGCAGGTTAGACTCGGTTCCGGCATAAACAAGCTTGGCGCCTAGCGATCAATTTATTGTCTTTGCCTTGTTTGCTGAAATGCTCAAAACACTTTTTATATTGAGAATAATTTGAAACATGAAGACATTATTAAACCGGTAAGGCAATGGGTGGAATCCGTTGTCATTGATTTGAATCTCTGTCCGTTTGCCAAACGCGAATTAGTGAAGAATCGAGTGCGTTTTACAGTATCGGATGCCGTAACCGAAGAGCAGTTACTGGAAGATCTGAAAACCGAGCTGGAATTGCTCAATACAAACGAAGCAATTGAAACAACCTTGCTGATTCATCCCAAGGTACTGCAGGAATTTTACGATTACAATCAGTTCCTGAACTATGTTGATGATTTGCTGGATCAGATGGAACTGGATGGTATTTATCAAGTAGCCAGTTTTCATCCGGATTATCAGTTTGGTGGTACCGAACCTGATGATGTGGAAAATTATACCAATAAATCACCCTATCCCATGTTGCACCTGATTCGAGAGGAGAGCCTGGAAAAAGCCATAGAATCATATCCGGATTCGGATCAGATTCCTGAACGCAATATAGAATTACTTAAAAGCATGGGGAAGGACAGGATGAAGGCCTTACTGCAATCCTGCTTTGATGACGCTGCGGAATAAGAAGTATTCTTTAAGGATGTCAGACTTATTCTCTACCGATTCCATTTATTGGAACCGGTAGAGGTCGCACTCATCAATTAGTTATTGATAATGAGCAGTTCGACACGACGATTCAGTGAGCGGCCTTCTGCGTTTTCATTTGTAGCAACAGGTTTTGATTCACCAAAACCCTGAACCCTGATGCGCTTGGCGTTAACTCCACTTGTCTCAATCAGAAATTTTGCCACATTACTGGCACGTCCTTCGGATAAGGCCAGATTAATTTTCTCATCTCCCACAGAGTCAGTGTGTCCGGATACAACCAGCATTGAATTAGGGAACTTTTCGATAGCACGATTAATTTTATTCAGGAGTGTAAAGTTCCTGGATTCGATATTGGTTTTTCCGCTGGGGAAATAAAAGCCATGTACCGATAGCAATACGTTCTGGCGTTGACGATATACATTGGCTTCGGCTTCAGTGAATAATGATTGAACGAACTCAAAACGTTGTTGCATTTCCTTCTCGCGCTTTTCCATTTCCTGACGCTGTTGCGCAGTGGTGGTCATTTTAGCTTCGCTGGCCTGCAACTGTTTGCTGGTTTCTTCCCTGGATGCAACAAGAGCTGCGATTGAAGTACGTAATTCAGACACTACTTCACGATTTGGTTTGGAAAATGATAAAGGCGCTTTCAATGGCTCATTAATTAATTCCAGTTGTTTCTGATACCACAGCACAATATCTTCCTGGGTAAAATCGCGACGATCAAAGTCTTTCTGTATTTCAGTGATTTGAATGCTTTGTTCAGCTAAATCTATTGCGCGTCTGGCATGAACGTTTGCCTTTTCGCGAGATTTTCGATCTGCTTCCAGAACTGATTGTGCCATTTGTAATTCATCGGTGGCGAGTTTGAAAGTTTTAGGAGCATAATCATCTGCTTTTACACTGCGAGCGCGCTGAAGTGCATCACGGGCTGACTGTGCAGTATCTTCCTTAAGCGCTTTCAGCTCTAATTGTGAATAGGCTTTAATTAATTCAGCGCGTTGTTTTTTTGCGTTATCGAGCTTGTTGCGCTCAATCATGTTGGTTGTTTCACGCAAATTTTCTTCCAGTTCGGCATATTCTTTTGGATAAGAAGATGGTGCACCGGCTTTGGCGGCTCTTTCACGTATTGTGAGAACTTCTTCCAGTATGTAGCGACTGGTAGCAGCATCTTTTTCAGCCTGCTGGAGGCGGACTGTACCCTGGCCTGCGACATGAGTCGCTTCTTCGTTCTTTTGATCCCTGGCATTTTCTACGGACTCTTCCAGTAATTTGAGTGCGGAATTAAATCCTTCCGGAGCCAGATAATTGACGCCATTTTGTTCAGCGCCTCGAAGGTTGCGTTCCAGATTTGCTACCGCGCTATTTTGTTGCAGAATGGTTTCCCGTGAGATCTGGGTTGAGGTTCCGCACCCGGCCAGCAAAAATGTTGCTATTAATAAAGTCGTGATATAAGAACTGGGCTTGCTGTATTTCATCATATACTCCTTGTCATGGACCGGACAGTTTGCTTTTCTGTTGCTTTATTAAGCAGCCGGTTTTCAGTAAATAGATAGATTCAGTATTAAATCTGTCCTTTTAGGTCAAAATCACTTTTGTTTATAAAACTGGATTAGATTGAATATGCCATCTGTATATAGGGGTTTTCATAAGATGTAAACATAAATTTAGTCATGTCAGGTTTTGTTGTTCTGGATCATTTATTGAAAAGATTCCGTTACTTTTTAACAGGTAATTCAACATGATTCACAATGTAGCCAGGTAGCTGAAGCCTGAGTCTTATAGGATTAATATGTAAGTGAATGCTTATTTTCAACCCGAAGAGAGAAAGCAGAGGATTGTTATATCCTGATGCCAATTAAATAGTATCAATTTCCGGCTATTTTGAAAGGTGAAGCATTATTTAATTCTTCACCATAGTTTTCCATAGCACGGGCTTCACGTTGTAGAAAATCTGCTATGGCATTTTTAAATACAGGATGCGAAATCCAGTGGCTGGATAGTGTTTTTACAGGTAAGAATCCACGGGCAATTTTGTGTTCGCCCTGGGCGCCGGGTTCAAAGGTATTTAACTTGTTTTTGATGCAATAGTCGATGCCGGTGTAATAACATACTTCGAAGTGCATGCTGTCATACTCTTCATAACAGCCCCAGTGGCGTCCATAAAGCGTATCTTTGCCCAGAATGCAGATGGCGCCGGCAACCGGTTTTTCCTTGTCGTAA
>JBFHPZ010000268.1:0-4357 GCA_041592495.1 Gammaproteobacteria bacterium
CAGTGGCAGGATGAATCAAAATTAGTCAGCCAGATTCATGATCTGCAAAAACAAATCGAAGAAGATTACACTGCACAAAGTTTATCTGAAGAAGATGCGAATAAAGAAAATGCGCCTAAGAAACTTGACCCTGATGAAAAAGAATCTATCAAGAAGCAGATTCATGTGCTGATTAATGATTTGACAAGTCTTCAGGCTGACAATCCGATGATACAGGTGAATGTAGACAAGCAGGCCATATCTGAAGTTGTTGCAAACTGGACAGGAATTCCGGTTGGTAAAATGGTTTCAGATGAAATTAATCTGATCCTAAAATTACGGGATCGTCTTGGCGAACGTGTTATAGGTCAAAAACATGCGTTAGAAGCTATCGCAGAAAATATAAGAACTGCACGTGCCGGTTTAACAGACCCACGAAAACCTATTGGTGTGTTTTTCATGGTGGGTTCCAGTGGTGTTGGTAAAACAGAAACAGCTCTTGCCCTGGCGGATATTTTATATGGCGGTGAACATAGCATTACCGTTATTAACATGTCTGAATTTAAAGAAGAGCATAAAGTATCCATGTTGCTTGGCTCGCCTCCGGGCTATGTGGGATACGGTGAAGGTGGCGTGCTCACTGAAGCGGTTCGTCGTAAGCCATATAGTGTAGTGCTCCTGGATGAAATGGAAAAAGCGCATCCTGGTGTGCAGGATATCTTTTATAACGTATTCGATAAGGGCAGTATAAGAGATGGTGAAGGACGTGATATAGATTTCCGTAATACGGTTATTATCATGACCTCTAATGCGGCAGAAGAGCATATTCGCGCCATGTGTGCTCAATCGGAAGAGCTGCCTGATCCCGATACTCTGCTTGATAATTTCAGACCACAATTATTGAAGTATTTTAAGCCGGCATTCCTAGGACGCACAAATCTCATACCCTATTATCCATTAGGTGACGATGACCTGTTGAAAATCTGCAAAATAAACATGAATCGTATCGAGAAACGCGTTCGTGAACATTATGATGCCGACTTTAGTTATGACGAAGATGTGATGCTTCATATCGTTGCCAGAAGTCAGGAAGTGGATACTGGAGCGCGAAATATCGAAAATATCCTTAGTCGTACCATGCTGCCGGGCATGGCATCAGAATGCTTATCTATGATGGCGGAAGGAAAGGAAATTTCCAGGATCCATGTGGGTGTTACGGATGAAGGTGGATTTACCTATGCAATTAACTGATACACTTGATCCGGTCAGTTTCAGATAAATACACAAATGCACACATGGAAGTGTGCATTTGTATGAGTATTGATCAATAAATCAGGAAGGAAGAAACTCGATTGGATAGGTAACAGTAACGGCTTTTACATTACCTTCTCCGAAATTGAACAGCTTGATTCTCGAAAGAATACTTGTTTCAAGCCGTTTATCATTCAGCTCCGATGATATAACCCTGACTTCACTGACCTTGCCATTTGGTTCTATTGTAATCTCAAGCACGATTTTCCCTTTCAGACCCGGATTACTGCGGCGAGCACGATTATAGATTGAGTATAATTTGCTCTTGTTCTGGTCAAAAACAATGGTAATTTCTTCTTCAGCACGAACATTACCTGATCTGGCGCTTTTCGCTTTAGACTGATCTGCTTTTTTTGCATCACCCGCCAGTAAGGATTCCTTAACCTTCGTTATTTCTCTGCTGCTGAGATTTGTTTTGCTGGATATAGACGTGTATTGACCGCTGTCTACACCGCCACTACCCTTGCCTGCATCGGCCATTAATAATTGCTTGTTAACTGTTGATGCTTCTTTTGTCGCCGAACTGGCATTTTTGACTTTTCCACTAACCATGGCACTAACGGCTGATGTATCCATTAAATCCACCAGATCATTGCTCAATGCAAGCAGGCCGCTATCGGCAGCTTTTTCTCTGGCTTTTTCCTGTGACTTGGTTAGTGGTTTGGTTTCAGTTTTCTCAGGTATTTTTTTTATAACCGGTTTGGGTTTTGGCTTGGGTTTTTCCGGTTCAGGTTTAACAATGGGTTTAGGTTTTTCTTTTTCTGTAATAAATTGCGCTATACGCTCAGGCACAACCCTGATTTTACGTTCTTCACGAGGCACTTCGATACTTGAGAAAAGAAAGCCAATAAGGAGCAATATGGCCAGTACAGAAATGGCAAGCAGGTTAAATCTGCTATCGCCACTGCGTCGAGGATTCCATTCCAGTGCCAGATCATGGTAGGTAACTGCAGTCATCAGGCCTTCCCTTTCGCCTTCTGTGTTGCCGCAAATGCGATACGGGTGTAATTAGCCTGGCGACAGGTTGCTAGAATTTTTCGTAATAACTCGTAGGGGAGTTTTTCATCACCCATAATCGTAACAGCATGGCCCTTGGTTCGATCAGGTGTAGTAAACATGGCTTTTTGTGACTGAAAATTAAGCTCTTCAGTCAACACAGGAATGAGTTCATCAGCACTGTTGAGTACCTGTGCTGTCAATGCAATCTTACGGCCCTGTACCAGGATATCTTTTTCAGTGACGGCAATAACCAGGGTTTCTGTTGGCGCTTTTTGTGCAATGGACGTTGGTAGCTTTATATCTTTGCTACTGGGTAATTGTTGCACTGTAGATGAGCTGACCAGCAGGAAAAACACCAGTATGGTGAAAATATCCATTAACGAAACCAGATTCAGCCCGGCGCCTTTATGGCGTTCGTGATGGCGCTCCATGCGGCGCGCACGTTTAGACATTTTCATCCTTGTGCGGGCTCCTGTATAGAAGAAGCCTCGGTAGCATCTGTTTCGGGAGCGTCACCGATTGAAATATTGGGGAATAATTCGATTGTTTCGAGAGTGGCAAGCTGCACAATATCAGCACTACGTACCCTGTCCATAACCTGGATCAGGGTTTTATATTCGATTTTTGGTTCAAGTAATAAGGTAATGCTGTCTTCTTCAGGGAAGCGAGACTTAATTTCCACCAGAGTATCGGTAAATGCATTCCAGTCTGTGTCATCTGCTTTACGTTCAAATCGTTTAATCAAACCAAGATTGGCATCCTGTATATCAAAACTGTTTTCACGTATGTGCAATTCCAGCTGGAGCTTTATTTTTTCTTCCTGTTTGGTTTTTGCGTCCAGCGCAGGAAGGTTTAATTCAAGTACAGTGATTCTGGAGAAGACAGCAGTAATCAACAGAAATGGAACCAATATAACCATCAAATTCATGAATGCGGTTATATTGAGTTCGACTGTTTTCTCGATATGTCGTTTTTTGACCAGTTTCATCTGCTATTCCCTGATGTTATGAGTAATTAGTAGAAGCAGTCTAATTATCTTTTGTCATCAGGTTAAGGCATTTGACGGCAGCCCTTTCGAGATTATCGATTAATCGAGCAGTTTTAGATTGCAGGTAGGAATGAATCAGGATCATGGGTATGGCGGCAACAAGACCGAACGCAGTCGTGTTCATGGCTACGGAAATACTGGCGGATAACAGATCGGCCTTTTCTGCAGGATCGGCGGCTGCCACTGCAGTAAATGCCTGAATAAGGCCAATGATTGTACCAAGAAGACCCAGCAGAGTGGCAATGTTGGCAAAAGTTGCAAGATAATGCGTACGTTGCTCCAGTTCCGGCATTGCTTCCATCATGCCTTCTTCCATCGCGGCTTCAATATCTTCCCGGCGACGGGTAGAGCCCAGGCGTGAAAATCCATAATTAAGCATGAGTGCTAATGGTGTTTTAGCTTCATCGGTTAATTTCATTGCACGATCATGATCGTTGGCTTTCAACATGGGAACCAGTTGTTCCCAAATCTTATTGGTTTTTCTGTGGGTTTTTGTAATGTACAGGAAACGTTCGATTGCGATAGCAATACCCAATGCCAGAACAATAAGGATTGGATACATGAAGGGCCCACCGGTTTGGAAAAACTTAACGACTTCCATGAAGTTACCTCTTTTTTAAAATTTAGTCTGAAAAATCCCGAGACATTTTATCGGTATATTTTTACACGGCAAATAATTATTTGAAGAAATGCTAAATCCATTTACCAAAATCTTGAGAAAGAATGGTTATAGATGACATATTTTTATATGGATATCCATTGCTGCCCGGCAACAAATACTACATTTCTTTAAAATTCAATCATTTAATACAGCGAATTAGCTTATTAACAGACTAATACAGCTTTCGCTGGCTGTGCATCTTAAACTATTTGAAGGGATTATATCAAAGTGTCTACTCCATGCTCAATTTGAGTTTTCCGTGTTCGCACAATTTGCCGCAACTATTCTGGAATTGATTGGCTTCTCCAAAAAATCCATAGTGTAAATCATGAATTTTTCCTGAATTAAGCAAGTGATCC
>JBFHPZ010000269.1:0-4341 GCA_041592495.1 Gammaproteobacteria bacterium
ATGAAAGCTGCTATACAGGCATTCAAAGCTAACGGCGTTTGGTAATCGGAGTTAATTATGGCTGGTGCTAAAGAAATTCGAACCAAGATCAAGAGTATTAAAAATACTCAGAAGATCACCAAGGCCATGGAAATGGTTGCGGCCAGCAAAATGCGTAAAGCGCAGGACCTGATGCGTGCATCTCGTCCCTATGCCGAAAAAATGCGGAATGTTGTTTGCCATCTGGCGCATGCGCATCCCGAATTCAGGCATCCGTTCATGATTGAGCGTGAAGTGAAACGTGTAGGTTATATCGTGATCACTTCCGATCGTGGTTTGTGTGGTGGTCTGAACGTTAACCTGTTCAAGAAAACCATCAACAGCATGATTGAGTTCAACAAGAATGGTGTTGGAATCGATGTTGCTCCCATTGGTCGTAAAGGTATCGATTACTTCAAGCGCAACAAGGCAAACATTGTTGGCCAAACCAGTCACCTGGGCGATACACCACATCTCCACGATATTATCGGCCCAATCAAGGTTATGCTGGATGCGTTCACCGAAGGCAAAATCGATGCACTGTATCTGGTGAATAACGAATTTGTTAACACCATGACACAGAAGCCGGACGTTCAGAAGTTGCTGCCGATTTCAGGCGCCAAAGATGCGCAGTTGAAGCATCACTGGGATTACATCTACGAACCCGATTCCAAGGAAATTCTGGAAAACGTTCTGACACGTTTTGTGGAATCCCAGGCGTATCAGGGAGTGGTAGAAAATCTGGCCTGTGAAATGTCTGCTCGAATGGTAGCAATGAAGAGTGCAACGGATAATGCCGGCACCATCATTGATGAATTGCAGACGATTTACAACAAGGCTCGTCAGGCTGCTATTACGCAGGAAATTTCGGAAATTGTTGCAGGTGCTGCCGCGGTTTAGGTTTAGCTTATTCGTCCTTGGTCTTTCGGGATTAAGGCAAACAGAATTCAAATATTTAGAGGATCAGTAATATGAGTGCTGGAAAAATTGTCGAAATCATCGGTGCGGTGATCGACGTTGAGTTCCCCAGGGACAGCATTCCCCAGGTATACGATGCGTTGAAACTTGAAGAAGCCGGCTTAACGCTGGAAGTTCAACAGCAACTGGGTGATGGCATTGTTCGTACCATTGCCATGGGATCTACCGACGGCTTGAAACGTGGTTTGAAAGTGGTCAATACCGGTTCACCCATTATGGTGCCGGTAGGTAAAGCCACACTGGGCCGTGTAATGAACGTACTGGGTGATCCCATCGACCAGGCGGGCGAAGTGAATGCTGAAGCCAAAATGCCGATTCATCGTGCAGCACCTACTTACGAAGAATTATCACCTGCGGTTGAAATTCTGGAAACCGGTATCAAGGTTATCGACCTGATCATGCCTATCGCCAAGGGCGGTAAAATCGGTCTGTTCGGTGGTGCGGGTGTAGGTAAGACCGTAACCCTGATGGAACTGATTCGTAACATCGCGGTTGAACACAGCGGTTATTCCGTATTCGCCGGTGTAGGTGAACGTACTCGTGAAGGTAACGACTTCTACCACGAAATGCAGGAAGGCGGCGTACTGGACAAGGTAGCTCTGGTATATGGCCAGATGAATGAGCCACCGGGTAACCGTTTGCGTGTAGCCCTGACCGGTCTGACCATGGCGGAACATTTCCGTGATGAAGGCCGTGACGTATTGATGTTCATCGACAACATCTACCGTTACACACTGGCCGGTACTGAAGTATCTGCACTGCTGGGCCGTATGCCTTCAGCGGTAGGTTATCAGCCAACTCTGGCGGAAGAAATGGGTGTTCTGCAGGAACGTATTACGTCTACCAAGACAGGTTCTATCACTTCATTCCAGGCGGTATACGTACCTGCGGATGACTTGACTGACCCATCACCTGCCACCACTTTCGCGCATCTGGATGCGACTCTGGTACTGTCTCGCCAGATCGCTGAGCTGGGTATCTACCCTGCGGTGGATCCACTGGATTCCACTTCACGTATGCTGGACCCACAGGTCGTTGGTGCTGATCACTACAATATAGCCCGTGGCGTACAGGGTACTCTGCAGCGTTATAAAGAACTGAAAGACATCATCGCCATTCTGGGTATGGACGAACTTTCCGATGAAGATAAACAGGCGGTTGCCCGTGCCCGTAAGATCCAGCGCTTCCTGTCACAGCCGTTCTTCGTAGCTGAAGTATTTACGGGTTCACCCGGTAAGTATGTTTCTGTTAAAGATACACTGGCCAGCTTCAAGGCAATCCTTGATGGCGAATTCGACCATGTGCCTGAACAGGCGTTTTACATGGTTGGTGGTATCGACGAAGTCGCCGAAAAAGCGAAAAACATGAAGTGAGGCCAATAACATGGCAATGACAATTCATGTAGACATCGTAAGTGCTGAAAAGGCCATCTGGTCCGGACCGGCAACCATGGTGTTTGCACCAGGCGTAATGGGTGAGCTGGGTATTGCACCTCGCCATACACCCTTACTGACTCGACTGAAAGCGGGCGAAGTACGTGTGCAGGACGAACATGGCGATGAAGATTCCTACTTCATCTCCGGCGGAATCCTCGAAATTCAGCCCCATGTGGTGACTGTACTGGCGGATACCGCTGTACGCGCCGATGATCTGGATGAAGCAGCAGCATTGCAGGCCAAGCAAAGCGCTGAAGAACACCTGCAGGATCAGAAGTCGGAAATGGATTTTGCAAAGGCCAAGGCCGAGCTGGCGGAAGCTGCAGCCATGATCGAAACCATTAAGAAGATTAAGTCACGCAAATAAGCATGACAGCTCAATAAAAAAAGCCGGATTTAAATCCGGCTTTTTTTATGGGCGCTATCCCTGCATCTCACCCTTAGGTCCATGGTCGATAAGGTTTTGACCGTATTAACTATAACTGACGGGATCAGTTTTGAACGAAATATGAAGCATTTCGACCTTATGGGGTGAGTGGCGGGACTACCACTCATAAAATCATTCCAGACGATTTTTTTGTGCCTGAAAAAGACAAAGTTATTAGCACAGGTTATGCTATTGCCATGACAATCCATGTTGATATCGTCAGTGCTGAAAAAGAAATCTGGTCCGGGCCGGCTCTCATGGTATTTGCGCCGGGCATACTGGGTGAATTGGGCATAGCACCCCGGCATTCCCCATTACTTACCCGGCTGAAACCGGGTGAGGTGCGGGTGCGAGATGAAAATGAGCATGAAGAATCTTTTTTTATATCTGGCGGCATACTTGAAATTCAGCCACACATGGTAACCGTGCTGGCTGATACTGCTATTCGGGCAGAAGACCTGGATGAAGCCGCGGCACTGGAAGCCAGACAACAAGCCAAAGAAGCCATGGCGGATCACAAGACAGAGATGGATCTGGCAAAAGCTCAGGCAGAACTTGCAACGGCAGCCGCCATGATCGAGGCCATTAAAAAATTGCGCTCACGACAGCGTAAGCGTTAAGAAAAAATTGAACGTATATTTTTAATCGCACAATACTAATACATTTTTATTTTCATCCATTGGGTGGAAATCAAAGCACATAACAAGGAACAACAATGGCACTAAGCGTTGTAATACTGGCTGCCGGTAAAGGCACGCGCATGAAATCCTCCTTACCAAAAGTACTGCATCCTTTGGCAAATAAACCGCTGGTTGAACATGTTTACGATACGTCAAAAAAACTCGGCGCAGCAGAAATCGTGATTGTTTATGGCCATGGCGGCGACCAGGTGCTTGAAACCTGTAAGCATTTCGACGCTAAATGGGTCGAACAAAAACAACAGCTGGGAACAGGACATGCCGTTCAACATGCGCTGGAAGCAGTAAACCTGGAAAACGATGTGTTGGTACTTTATGGCGACGTGCCATTAACAACCATTAACAGCCTGCAGCAATTGCTGGAAGATTTTAAAAACAAAATTGCCCTGATGACGGTACAGATGGATAACCCGTTTGGTTATGGACGTATTCTGCGTGACAAGCACGACAAGGTTATTGGCATTGTGGAACAAAAAGATGCCAGCGATGATCAGAAAAAGATTTCAGAAGTAAATACCGGCATTTTAGCGGCCAATGGTAAAACACTGAAAAAACTTCTGGATAACGTCGATAACAAAAATGCCCAGGGTGAATATTACCTAACCGACATTTTTGCACTGGCGGCAAAGGATAATATTGAAATCGTAACATCGCACCCCGGTGAACTTTATGAAGTGGAAGGGGTTAATAATCGTCTGCAACTGGCAACCCTGGAACGCATTTATCAACGTAACATTGCCAATCAGTTAATGACGGATGGTGTTGCACTGGCAGATCCGTCACG
>JBFHPZ010000270.1:0-4340 GCA_041592495.1 Gammaproteobacteria bacterium
AGGCGCGCGTGGCGGATGGCGCCACAGTACTTTCTACATCCACACGTAACTTCCCCAATCGACTGGGTAAGGGCGCCAATGTGTATCTGGCTTCCGCTGAACTGTCTGCGGTGACCGGTATTCTGGGACGTATTCCGACCATGGATGAATATATGAAGTACATGAGCAGTCTGGAAACCATGTCTTCCGATATTTATCGCTATCTCAATTTCCATGAAATAGCGGAATACAAAAAGCTTGCGGATAAAGTCATACCGATTGCCGCCGCCTGATGAAGAACCTGTTATTCGTCGCCATGGGTGGTGCTCTGGGTGCAGTGCTGCGTTACGGGATTTCATCCGGAATTTATTCCTGGTTCGGACGCAGTTTCCCTTACGGCACCCTGGCGGTGAATGTTATCGGTTCTTTTTTCATTGGCCTGCTGTCGATTCTATTGGTGGAAAAATTTGTTGTAACCCACGAATTGCGACTGGCACTGGTGGTGGGTGTGCTCGGTGCACTGACCACCTTCTCGACATTTTCCTGGGATACGCTTGACCTGATGCAACAGGGTTTAATGCAACGCGCATTTCTGAATGTATTACTCAATGTTGTATTGTGCATCTCCGTTGCATGGCTAGGTGCACAATGGGCCAGAAGCTTTACCTGATTTTCTTCGACGCAAAGACGCAAAGGCGCCAGGAAAATTATTCGAAATGTTTTAAACATCATTTTTTAAACTTTGCGTCTTCGCGACTTTGCGACAAGAAAAAACAACAATGCTAGATCCAAAATTATTAAGAACAGATATTGATGACGTTGCCACTAAACTGGCGGCCCGTGGTTTCAAACTGGATGTTGCGGCATTCAATGCACTGGAAGCACAACGCAAGGATTTGCAGGTGAAAACACAGGACCTGCAAAACGAACGTAACACCAAATCCAAAAACATTGGCAAGGCCAAGGCGCAGGGCCAGGATATTCAGCCTCTGCTGGATGAAGTGGCCAACCTGGGTTCTGAACTCGATGCCGCCAAGTCAAAACTGGATGAAGTGCAGGCGGAACTGGATGCCATGCTCATGGGTATTCCCAATATTCCTCATGATTCGGTGCCCGCCGGATTAAGCGAAGCCGACAATGTCGAAGTACGTCGTTGGGGTGAACCCACCCAACTGGATTTCGAACCCAAAGATCATGTTGCACTGGGCGCACCCAATCAATGGCTGGATTTTGAAACCGCCGTGAAATTAACCGGTTCACGTTTTGTGGTGATGCGTGGTCACATGGCGAGACTGCATCGTGCGCTGATTCAGTTCATGCTGGATTTGCATACTTCCGAGCATGGATATCAGGAAGTGTATGTGCCCTATATGGTGAATGCCGATAGCTTGCGTGGCACCGGTCAGTTACCAAAATTTGAAGAAGATTTATTTGCGCTCAAAACCGAAAGCGGTTATTTCCTGATTCCCACGGCGGAAGTACCCGTAACCAACATTGCCCGTGATGAAATCATCGATGCCGATAAAATGCCCCTGCGTTTTGTTTGTCACACACCCTGTTTCCGTTCCGAAGCCGGCTCTTACGGAAAAGATACCCGTGGCATGATTCGCCAGCATCAGTTTGAAAAAGTGGAGCTGGTGCAAATGGTGAAACCGGGGGATTCCTGGAATGCTCTGGAAGAACTCACCGGCCATGCCGAAAAGGTTCTGCAAAAACTGGAACTGCCTTATCGCGTGCTGGCGCTGTGTGCCGGTGATATGGGGTTCTCTGCGGCAAAAACCTATGACCTCGAAGTCTGGTTGCCTGGTCAGCAGGCTTATCGTGAAATTTCATCCTGCAGTAACTTTGTCGATTTTCAATCACGTCGAATGAGTGCCCGCTGGCGTAATGCGGAAACCGGTAAACCGGAATTACTGCATACATTGAATGGATCGGGTCTGGCCATTGGTCGCACACTGGTCGCCATTCTGGAAAATTATCAGCAGGCTGATGGCAGTATTCGGATTCCAAAAGTGCTGCAGAAATACATGGCTGATGCCGACATTCTACGACCCTGATCTCACTCGGCATTTCTTTTTATGAGAAATGCCGAATATTTCCTGAATGCATATAAGCTGGTTCAAACTGGCAAAATTAAAATATTTCCCTCTATACTTAATGCCAACAATAATTATTTAAACGCATTCATTCATGTTCAATAAACAAAAAGGTCGCTGGTATATCCGCAGGGGTGAACACGTACGTGGACCTTTTCCCAACCAACTGGTCAGTCGTTATTTGATTCTGGGCCGTATCGATCTGGAAACAGAAGTGAGTCAGGATCAGGAACACTGGGTGCCGGTAAAAGAGTACCGGGCACTGGTGCCGGATGTGGTGTTGAATGCCAATACCAAGGAAGGTGCCAGGGCATTGATGCTGGCGCGCATACGTGAAGATGAACGTAGTGCCCGTGAATCGGCACAGGAAGAACATGACGATCGTCGCATGGATGAAGACAAGGTAATGAAACTGCATCGTCAGTTAAGGGATGACATCCTCAAGGATTACAAGAACCGGCTCTATATCTCGCCACGTCATGTTGCCCTTGTATTATTAATCGCAGTGTTATTACTGATTGGTTTATTAATCAGTGAACCCGATACTAAAAATGTCGGTTCAGATTGTGCAGCCGCTGCCGGCCCTGGAGTCAACTGGTCGTCCTGTAACAAGGAAGGGCAGAATCTCGCTGGTCTCGATCTCACGGGTGTGATTTTCAAAAGCAGCCAGATGAGTGGCGCCATTCTCAGTCGCAGTCGACTGGATCAGAGTGATCTTGCTTACGCCAATCTTTCTCGCGCAGAGTTATCCCAGGTTTCCCTGCGTTCAGCTTCCCTTGTCGGAGCCAACCTGCGTATGGCTAATTTGCGCGGCGCAAATTTACAGAATACGGATTTGTCCTATGCAGAACTGGCAGGAGCCAACCTCGAAGGTGCGGTACTGGATAACGCACGTCTTGATCATGCCGTCTGGTTGAATGGGGAGCAATGTCTTCCTGGCTCAACAGGTGTGTGTCTGTTACCTAAAAAATAAACATCTCTGGATTCCATCAATCTCTTCTCAGGTTTGTGACCTGATGCCAATCTTGATTATTGTCGGTTTTTTGTCAGTGAGAACGGATGACCTGCCATGTATAGCCTGGTTAGCGGCAATAAATCGTCATATGATTATTTAAATAATTATCCAAGTCACTGATTATTAACAAAAATATTACTTGGCATGAATATGGCTTAAGTGTTTCCGGGTTTAAACAGGAACATTGACATGCAGACACAACCTTCAACACTTCAAATGATCAAGGAGCTGAAAGAGGCCAAGGGTCTGTTCACTGCCGTTGAACAGGCACCGGGTAAAGCCCGGCGAGTACAGATTCAGCAGCAAGCTATGCTGGAACTTACCCTGCGCCTGCAGACTTCATTGGAAGTTGAATGGTTGCTTGAACAGTTCATGCAATATTTACATTCACATTTGTTGTTTGATGGATATGAATATTCACTGCCAGCATTACAGAAACATATCATCGAAGGTCGACAAAAAGGCCATCAATGCAGTTATAACCTGAGTATCGAAAATGATCAGCTGGGTAAATTAACTATTTACCGTGGTCGTAAATATTCCGAATCAGAATTGATGTTGCTGGAAGAACTGTTGTGCAGACTGCTGTACCCAATGCGCAATGCCATCAAATATCAGCAAGCAACGCAGCAGGCGCATTTTGATTCGCTTACTGGCGTGAATAATCGCTCGACCTTCGATTGCGCACTAAAGCGGGAAATGAGTCTGTCGGAGCGTAATAAACAATCCTTTTCCCTGCTGGTTATTGATATCGACTACTTCAAGAAAGTGAATGATACCTTTGGTCATAGTGCAGGGGATGAAGTATTAAAAAAAGTTGCTGAAACAATACAACAATGTATCCGGAATACAGATTTATTGTTTCGATATGGCGGTGAAGAGTTTGTCGCTATCCTGAATAACTCTGATTGTGACGCAGCCTTCGAAGTGGCTGAACGTATTCTTGAATCAGTTAATGAAGCAGGTATTGAATACATGGGGCAGTCATTGTCAGTCTCCGTCAGTATTGGACTGGCTTGCCTGAAGCAGGGCGATACCGGTAAATCACTTTTTGACCGTGCCGATAAGGCCTTGTACAACGCCAAGGATGAGGGTCGCAACCAGATTAAAGTTGCCTGAAAATTTTGTTTTACTGCATGGGCGCCTCTTGCCCATGCAGTGTCGTAGCTCGCCTCATCCTTCCCACAATAAGATGAGGTTTTATGTGGTTGACAGGCTAATGCACCTCCTATCGCTTTGCCTGTCAATCA
>JBFHPZ010000271.1:0-4330 GCA_041592495.1 Gammaproteobacteria bacterium
ACGACTGATTTTGGGGTCCTTGCCCAGATACACAGCACCCATGGCACCCTTGCCCAGTTCTTTTTCCACCTGATAACGACCCAGCATGGGTTTTTGCACACCTTCCTTGTCCAGCATGAGGCCGGCATTGGATTTGGAGGAGGCGGTGCCGCCCAGGATGACGGTTTCTTCCATGGCCTGGGCTCGTTTCAGGCGCTGTTTGATATCGCGGAATTTGGGATCTTTATCATTAATAAATGCATACACCGAACCGGCTTTGTTGAACTGGCGCTTGCGCTCAAAATCCAGTGCCAGGTTATACAGTAATTCCATGGATTCTTTAGTGGCGGGCAGTTTGCGGAATTTCTCAAAGGCGGCATCCAGCTGGCCCTGGCCCTGTAAGGATAGACCCAGCATGCGGTTGCTTTCAGCGGATTCTGCATCCAGCTGCAGCTTGCCTTTTTCCGTCGTCAGATAGCGCTTGGTGGTCAATAATGCATGTCCTGCTACCAGTAAAATGGCCGGTGACATGAGGTGTAACCACAAGCCATGTTCTGTCATTAAGACATAATGGGCTGCAAAAAGGGCCCCCAGGAACAGGATGGTCATGGTGGCGGAAACACCGGCATTCAGGCGCGGCAGGATTAGAATGATATATAAAGCCAGAAAGGCGCTAATACCAAGAAAAGCCTGTTCTGCCCATTCCGGTTCAATGAAAAAGTCTTCATTCAGAATACTGGAAACGGAATGGGCGAGTGTGAGTACCGGTGCCATATTGGAATCGATAGGGGTCACCATGGTATCGCCCACACCGGTGGCAGTCGCGCCAATCAATACGATCTTGCCTTTGTATTTATTCGCCGGAATTTTCCCCTTCAGCACATCGTAGAAAGAATCCACCTGGAAGGCGCTGGCATCTGTGTGTGAATGGTAGAAAAAGGTGTTCATTTGCAATGAGGGATCGGTACGGATTTTCAGGTTACCCAGCTCGACACCTTCCCCCATGTTTACCTTGATGTCCGAGGCATGCAGGTTAAGGCTGCGTGCGGCCAGTATCAGTGACATGGAGGGATAGAATTGATCAAAGTAATCAATGACCAGCGGTTCGGAGCGAATGCCACCATCCGGGTCGGGATAAGCGGTAAGTATGCCAATACTGTCAGCAAATACACCAATGTCAGGGATCGGGTACAGGGCGTCCACCGCCGGCAAGGGGCGATATCCCAGCGGGTTGGTCAGGGTGTTATCGCTAATGGATTGCAGTTGGTTATGTTTTACATAATCCGGGATTTCAATATCCGGTTTGCCGATGGGTGTGCCAATAGCGAAGTGCATGGCCAATACCACATTGCCAGCTTCCTGCAGGCTTTGCGCCAGTATCTGATCACTGTTCAGCTTTAGCTCCGCCTGCAGCAGTTTTTCACCCAGCAGGCCCAGGTCCTTTTCCAGTTTTCCCAGAGGCTTGGGCAGTTTGTTGTGCAAGGATGAAAAATCGGTGGATAAACTGCTGTTGGCATAAAACGCCATCAGATCCTGGATATATCTCAGGCCGGGATCGATTTGGGGTTCAATGTAAAAGGTGGTTTGACCTATGACCTTGGCGCCTCCTGCTTTGAGGATGCGATTCATGTCGGCATGGATGTCTCGCGGCCAGGGCCAGCGACCAATATTGGCGATACTGATATCGTCAATGGCGATGACGGCCACCTTGTCATTGGGGGTTTTGGAAGATGAGCGTACACCCAGATCGTAGGCGCTTCTCTCGATGCTGTCGAAGGTGCCCCAGTTGCCCAGCACAATAATAATGAGGCTAATAGCCAGGCCAGCAAACCAGTCGCTGCTGAGAACCCCCTTCTTCATTCATCCCCCACGGTTAATATGTTTATTGTTTTTTTACTAACAGGAGGATAGATCATAAAGCGGTGACTTTCCCGTCGCCAGAATAAAAACCGGCTTTATGAGGAAAATCACAGCTTTGTAGATGGAATATACAGATTACCTGAACTGTGGCAGCAGATTGCTTTCCAGTAAAAGTCGGGCGGTGGTGGAGCTGACATTTTCAGTAAAACGCTGGAAGAAGTCAGGCTGCACGGTGAAATCCACAATGTTTTCCGCGCCGATGACTTCACGGGCGACATAGCTGGCACTGGCCAGTTCATCCACCAGGCCAATTTCCACACCCTGGTCGCCGGTCCAGATCAAGCCGGAAAATAAGCCTTCCACTTCTTTCAGACGATCACCGCGACCCTGTTTCACAGCATTGATGAACTGGCCATGGATGTTGCCCAGCATGGTTTGCAGATGTTTGGTGACTTCCGGATCGCTGGGTGAGAAGGGATCCAGCAGCGCCTTGTTCTCACCGGCGGTGAGGGTACGGCTTTCAATACCCAGTTTCTTCATGGCTTCGACCACACCAAAGCTGTCCATGCGCACCCCAATAGAGCCGACAATACTGGCCTGATCGGCATAGATGCGTTCCGCTGCCGCGGCGACATAATAGCCACCGGATGCAGCAATATCCGTGATGACCACATACATGGGTATTTGGGGATATTTATCCCGCAGGCGCAGAATTTCATCGTAGATATAACCGGACTGGACCGGACTGCCACCGGGGCTGTTGATGCGCATTATGACACCGGCGGTGCGTTTGTCTTCATAGGCGTTACGCAGGGCGGTGATGATCTTGTCGGCATTGGCTTCAGTGCCGGGGGAAATAATACCCTTCAGTTCAACCAGGGCAGTGTGTTTCTGTCCTGCCTTGCCCAGACGGGGTTCTTCGGAACCATAAAACAGGCCAATAAGCAGAAACAGGTAGAAGAAGGTCAGCAGTTTGAAAAAGATGCCCCAGCGACGGGCGCGGCGTTGTTCTTTCAGTCCCTCGGTTGCAATTTTTTCCAGTACGTCTTTTTCCCAGTTGTTATCCGCCATGGCGCATTCCTGTATTTATAGGTTTTTCAAAAAGCTGTTAAGGTCTTTAATGTTATGCAGGCAACCGATGGGATTGTGTTTCAGCAATCGCTCGGCTGCATGCACGCCATAGCTTACCGCAAGTGAGGCCATGCTTGCATTGCTGGCCATTTGCATATCGTATTCGGTATCACCAATCATCAGGGCATCCCGGGCATGCATGCCCAGTTGATCAAGGATTTCATGGAGCATTTGCGGGTGAGGCTTGGACAGGGTTTCCGATGCGCAGCGGGTGGCATGGAAGCGATGATGCAGGCCGGTGTAATCCAGCACCTGATCCAGTCCCTGACGTCCCTTGCCGGTGGCGATGGCCAGCCAGTAACCCTGTTGTTCCAGATCTTCCAGTAATTCCGCAGCACCCTCAAATAACTCGGAGGGTGTGTCGTTGGTTTCCAGGTAATGACGACGATAATAGTCTGCCATTTGCTCTATGTGAGTTTGCTCTTTTTCCGGGAACAGCTGTTGCAAGGCTTCCCGCAGGCCCAGGCCGATAATGTTTTTTAGTTGATCGTTACTGCGATCTTCATGACCGGCTTCTTCAATGGCGGCACGCAGGCAATTGACAATGCGCGCCTCGGAGTCCATCAGGGTGCCGTCCCAGTCAAAGATCAGTAATTTGTAAGGCAGGTTATCAGGGCTATTCATATATCTATGTTACGTATCCAGTTGCTGCATCAGCTGATTCCATTCGTCATCCAGCGGGGCAGTAAAGGTATATTGCCGGTCAAGCTTAAAATTTAACTTCCAGGCATGGAGATACATGCGTCTGAAGCCCAGTTGTTTCAAGTACTGGTTAAAGGGTTCATTGCCATATTTTGTGTCGCCGGCCACCGGATGGCCGATGTGGGCCGCGTGAACCCGAATCTGGTGGGTGCGACCGGTATAGAGTTCGATTTCCGCCAGGGTGGCTTCCGGATAATAGGCTTCCGGGATAAACAGGCTTTGGGCGGATTTACCCGCTGGATCCACCACCACCATGCGCTCACCGCCCTGCAGGGTATTTTTCAGTAAAGGTGCGTCGATAAGGCGTTCACCGCCCTGCCAGCGGCCGACCAGCAGGGCACGATAAATTTTCTGCAGTCCCTTGTCCTGTCGAAACAGGTCGTGCAATTTCATCAATACCGGCCTTGTTTTGGCCAGCACCAGGCAGCCACTGGTATCCCGGTCCAGACGATGGACCAGTTCCAGGGTTTCATACTGGGGCTTCAGCTGGCGCAATACTTCAATCACGCCATGACTTAGATTGCTGCCGGCATGTACCGCGACTCCGGCGGGTTTGTTTAACACCAATACCGCATCATCTTCAAACAGGATGCTGTTGGCGATTTTCTCCAGCAAATATCGGGGGGCCTGGGATGGATCTTTTTCCGTGGTTGCGACT
>JBFHPZ010000272.1:0-4329 GCA_041592495.1 Gammaproteobacteria bacterium
CGTAAATCCGTAAATGCCCATTCCATGCCCAACACCAGGTTTGTTATCACAATTAATAAGGCATAAAAAAATACCGGGCTACGATTGAAATGAATCGACAGGAAAAACACAACCAGACTTAATAACAACGGCAGGAAAATTACAGCATTGATTACAACCGCTGGTAACTGCTTATATTGCAGATTAAGGATAAAAGCTAATATCAGAAGAATTCCGACTGGAATAAATCGTTTTAATATGTTCATGGAATATGTATTACAACGTGAATAAATTTAAGCATAGTGCAAGAATAGCGAAAGAAAAGTAAATTACTGAACCACCAGCGCAATACCGCTACCAATTAATATCAGGCTAATACCCCGTTGAAAATCCTTTTGACTGAGCGATGTATGAATATGCTCACCTATATATAATCCCAACGCCATCATCGGCAGCGAGACACCCACAAGGATTAATGTTTCCATGGAATAAAAACCGGACGCAAAATACCCCACAATACGACTACTGCCATCAATCAGGAAAATTGCCGCTGCGGTGGCACGAAAAATCTGCTTATCCAGCTGGCGTATTCGCAGATAAAGCACATAAAAAGGTCCGCCTGTACCAAATAAGGCACTGATAAAACCGCCGCACAATCCAGCAGGTATAGCCCAGTATTTCGACCCCTGTAAACCCTGCGTTTTTACAAACAAGGTATAAAAAGCAAACAGTAAAATAAACACACCCAGGCCCTTGCGCAGTAAATGTGCATCGACTGTTTTGAACAAATACAAGGCCAGGATAATACCGATGAGTGTAAACGGTAATAACGGAACGATTGTGCTCCAGCTGATGCTGCGTCTATGCTTCATGCCATGGCTGCTTGCCGCGATATAATCCAGTAAACCGACGACGGGCACTACAATGGATAGCGGAAACATCAAAGCCAACAGGGGAATGGCAATTAAGCCTGAACCAAAACCAGCAATTCCGCGAATCAGAAAAGCGATAGTAATGATAAGAATCGACAGAGCAATCTGGGATACTGAGAATATATCTGGCATGTGCGTAGCGTTAAAATAAGTAAGCTGCGAATTATACGCCATGGACCAGACGCCATGGGTAATTACTTGTTATTTTTGATGCCTGGCTTTGGTCGACTTGATTCCCGAAGGCAGATAACCATAACCACAATACGTCCGCTGAACATTGGCTGATAACTGGCACATACACGCTCTCTAAATACGTAACGTGAACAACTGTGACCATAAATCCAGCTTAAAAAGGGAACCGCAGGCGTCTTCCGATGGTCTTATTATAATTCTATCTGGGAAGAGGTATGTGCGGGGAAACTTTATGATTACAGATGCCTACAAGGCAACCCATGATACTGTCACTGATTTACCTAATCAGTTTCTTTTTCTGGATCGGCTCAATCGTGCAGTTGCCACATCCGAACGTAATACAAATCGTTTTGCCTTGCTTTACATTGTGGTGGAAAATTATCCTCGGCTAAAAAAGGAATATGGCAAGATCATCTGCAACCAGCTCATCATACAACTGGTAGAGCGCCTGAAAATCTCATTCAGAGAAGCGGATACCCTGGCACGCATCAGCAATAACCGGTTTGCGGTATTGCTTACGCATATTCAAAATCCGAATGTAGTGAATCAGCTAATCAGAAGAGTAGAAAAAGCGTTAGTGGAACCTTATGGAATAGAGTCCGCACAATTACATATCAGGCTTAGCCTTGCACGAGGTATATACCCGGACAATGGCGTCGATGCAGAGATGTTAATGCAATATATGGAAACAGCATTGGACACAAACGACTTACAGTCAGCCTGAACCAGCAAAAGATTCACCCGACCAGCATCAACCATCAACTTCATCTGTATCCAGTTGGCCACTCAGGCGCCGACGAATATGTGACCAGCACATACCGGTCGCAAGCAAGCTGCTGATAATAAACAATACCATGTAGGAAACTGCACGCACTGAATTAGCAGGAATGACTTTCAGGTCGATAAACAACCAGAGCAAAGTGGCGAAAAAAGCTATGGCCAGGCTGATTCCAATCATGCCCAGTGAGCGACGTGTGGCACGTATATAAATCGCCCAACCGATAACAAGAACAACACCAGCAAATATTTTTAATGGTATAGGGCCGCTATCTGTTGTTAATACCCAATGAAAATAGGAATAGCCTTCCGGATTATAGGTAGCAAACACCACTATTAATGCAATCAAAAAGCGAATGCCTATTCCCAGCCAGGTCATTTCAGTTGGTATTGCCATATTATCCCCTTTGTTTTAACTCAAGCTATGCCGTGCAACTATACGTGGTATTCAGTGGCATTCAAGTACCATTGCCCTGAAACATCCCATTGCCTGATCAAAAGGCAAACAGGGGCATGTCAAATGCGATGAATAACAACAGGCGTTTTTCTTCCTGATTCTGCAATGTAAAGCGTTTGCCTTTCTGGAAGGCAATTCCAATATTTATCGGGTAATCTTTTATGCCATAGGCCAGACTGATAGACGGCGCTACAATTTCATCAAGTTCGATATTTTCTTCCATACCATTCAACTTAAGACTCACGGGATAACCAAAATCAACTGGTGATAACATCAGGCTCACGGAAGCTCCGTTATGCAGACCGCGACTGTACTCAAGCCCAATGGGCGCATAAAAACCACTCAGGTTATCCGATGCTATCTTGTCGTCATTTATAACACTTCCGGCAGAATACCCAAGATAGGAAGTCACCATGAGCACATTTTCACCGGCCTGCCGCTTGGCAAGGAAGCTGGTGACCGGAAGGGTATATTCTTTTAACAGTCCTTCGATCTGCTCAGATGAAGTTGAATCTGCAATCTGGGCGATAAACAAAGCGTAACGTTTGAGTTTTACCAGCTGTTCCGCGTCCTCCAGTTGCTCTTCCTTTATTACTTTGAATGCTTCAATTACTTTAGCGGTATAACTCTGGCGTTTCTGTATGTTCTTTATATATTTATCCAGCGCCGCCAGATAAACCACAGCCCTGGCCATAGGTGTTTCCAGCGATTGCTTTATTTCAGGCACCAGCTCTTCAAACAGTTTATCGCGTAACTTACAGGCAGCCAGATTAGGACTGGATTTACAATCCGAATCGATTGCATCTATATCCACCCTGACATTGCTCTTGTACTTCTGGATATGCTTAAGCCAGCGATCCAGATCTTTATTGCTGGCTTCAATCTTCCTGATTTCCGCTTGTATCTCTTCGCTGGTAGGCCGGCTATAAGAACAAACGTTCTCATAGTCTTTTAAATCATTATCAAATTGTAAGAGCCGATTTCTTACCAGATTAAAATCATCATAAAAACCATTGATGATATTTCTCACATTCTGGCTCGCATCAATCGGAATAAAACTTAAGGCATAAGTTTCATTATCTATTTTTATTTTTAAATATTGTAATAGCTCAGCATATTCGTTGGTTGCTACCATGGCGACTTTATTCAGATCAACTGTCGCTTTAATACCATGCGCCACTACGCGTGCATGCAATATGGCGAAGTCATTATCCATGGTTTCCTGCCATATTTCCCTGGTTTTTATCAGCGCCTTAAGATCACCATCTTTTACGTAGGAATAGGTTTCAGGGAAATAACAGGCGAACTTCTTGTTATTTTTCATTTTATTCTCAAAAACATAAAAATAACTTTCATTCGCCCTGTCCACCAGGAACTGGGTAATGCCATTAATCCTGGCTGTCGCATTTTCGTCCGGACTTGCAATGGCAAATGGGCTGGATAGAACAAAAACTAAAACCATTATTCTTTTATACATAACAAATCCTTGTGACTATATGTTTAATAACTTTAATACTGGCTTGTTAATGAAAAGATGAACACGATAAACAAGAAGCCATGCTTGCCTTTGAACACAAGCACCTATATCAGAACTACTTGTAATATCATCACTGAGACATGATGACATTACAAGGGATATATATTGTTTGATAGTCTAAAGATTTAGAAAAGACAAAATTGCATTCATTTTACTGGTCTGAAAACTTTGTCATATTGCATCCATGTACCCTGCGCGGGGTTATTTAGAACATCAATCACTAAATATCATAGGAAGTCACCAGACCAAAAATAGCCAGCGCCCAAAGCAACAAACCGGGCACGATCCAAAGATAGTTAGCAACAGTGAAATTACTGTTGAGGTTGCCATCAACATCATTCTGACTGGTATTGATAGCTAGCTGTGCTTTGGAGAGCGGTACATAAATAGCCAGCAGCACCAACATGGAAAAGATATCGGTGTAAGGTGTACCCAGTTCCTTCATGGCCAATCGA
>JBFHPZ010000273.1:0-4325 GCA_041592495.1 Gammaproteobacteria bacterium
CCGGTTTTGTAATGCCTTGTAATCGAATTGCACTGAATCGAAACTGCGTTCGCCGGCAAGAAATTCGTTGGTCATGAAGCAGGTGGTATAGATAGTTTTGGGTTCGATCAGGGTGACATCGATTGATGGATCCATGATTTTTAAATATTTGGCAGCGGTTGCGCCGCCGATGCCGCCACCAATGATGACAACCTTGCGTTGTGCAGCGCCATGAATGAATGGGGCATGCAACAGGCTGCCGGATGTGATTGCCAGTGAATACTTTAGAAATTGTCTGCGTGATTGACTCATGTTGTTACCTTGATGATTTCCGTCGTGGTTACTTCTGGCTGGCATAGAATTGAATAAGTTGTTCTATACCGCTCTGGCCGTTTTCGTCACGGACCTTTTCAAGTTTTTTCAGCATTTTGACAGGGACCTCGCGCTTACCGGCTAGTATGTCGCTAATAGTGAAGTGTAAATAGGGTGTTTTCTGTCCGGCCAGTATGCCTGCATCGTCATCTGTGGCGCGACCGCCATTTTCATGGCATTTAGCGCAATTGGTTTCATGCAATGCCTGACCCTTGTCAGCCAGTGCCTGATCAAAGCTTTGTGGAGAAGGTTGAAACGTTTGTTCGGAAAAGAAACTTGCCATGAGCTTAATTTCCTCTTTCGAGTAACCTTTGGCGATGCGATTCATGACGGTTACCGGGCGGGTATCGTCCTTAAAGGCTTCCATGGCATCCATAAAATAGAATTTTGAAATGCCCGCAAGATTCGGTGTGGCCGGGCCCTGGCTGTTGCCATTGAGGCCGTGGCAGGCAGCGCAAGCGTTCGCCAGCATACTGGCCTGTGACGGCGGATTTGCGCTGACAGCAGCGGATGAAGTGGCTAATGCAAGGGATAATGCTATGGAGCTGGTCCGTATTTTCATGTTGGCTAGCCTGATATCGATGGCAGAAAAGACTTAAATATGGAAAAGATTCGTGGTGCTTGTCCTTGTTGCAGGTCAATTTCGTCGACAGGGAGGTGGAGAGGTAAGGTGACAGGGAAATCGAATGTAATCGACCAATATTAGTAGTTGCTGAAATTAAGATCATGATCTGGCGCAAGAGTAACTAAAAAAAGTCTTTTAAGTCATTGTTGATAAATAAAATTTTATTATGATCTAATGCTTCTTCGAGGACATAAATAAATCAAATAGATGACTCAGGAGGTTATTGAGATATCTCAATACGAATAAGTATTTATTAATATACTTAATATAGTCATAAAGAATCTTTAATCTTAGAAGATCTTTTAAATTCCTAGCTAGAGGAGAAATGCCATGTTGAAAGCGGTGGTTGGTTTTGTCGGTGGACTGGTGTTCACCGGTGTGATGATGTTCCTGTTCATGGGTGATCTCATGTTCAGGGAAGTTGAAAGTCCCTATAGTGTTGAGGAGACGGCTGCCCGTATCCAACGCAACATTCAGGGCTTGTCTGACAAGGGCTGGGCATTGTCCGGCCTGCGTAATCCAGCGGCGGCGGTAGCCGCATCGGGTACTAATACATTACCTGTTTTGCTGGTTGAAGCCTGCAGTACCAAATACTCAGGTCCTATTCTGAATGATGATAAAACAAGAATCCTTTCTATCTTGATGCCCTGTAGTATTAGCGTTTATAAGAAAGATAACGGTAAAACCTATATCGGTCTGATGAATGCGGGTCTAATGGGTAAAATGTTTGGTGCAACCGTGGCTGAAGTCATGGGGCATGTTGCTGAAGATCAGGCCAAGTTCATTGAGTTTGATCCCAAGAAACCTGCGCCCCCACTGATTAAAGGTGGTCCCGGTGGCAGCGGTGGTGGTGGCGGTAAAGAAGCCAGTGGCTGCTAATACCCCTACTGTTAAGCCAAAGATTCCCCAAGAGGAGGCATCATGTTTAGTTTAAATATTAAGTCAGCTCCAGGTTTGCTGATGGCGCTGGTCTTAAGTCTCTCCATTAGCTGGCCGGCCCAGGCCAGTGAAGAGGCTGCAGCACCTGCTGCAGCTGCACCGGCTGTTGAGAAGAAACAAGACTCAACTGCGGATCATTCCAAGTTCAAGGAACTGGATGTGAATTTCAAATCTGGCCCGGAAGTGACCAAGGCCTGTTTGCAATGTCATACCGAAGCCGCCAAGCAGTTGCACAAGACCAAGCACTGGACCTGGGACTATATCAATCCCACTACCAACCAGCGTCTGGGCAAGGCCAACGTCATTAACAATTTCTGCACCGCAGTGCCATCGAACTACAAGTTCTGTAATGCCTGCCATATCGGTTATGGCTGGGAAGACGCAAACTTCGATTTCACCAGTGAAGAAAATGTCGACTGTCTGGCCTGCCATGACACCACCGGTAAATATAAGAAATTACCGGGTCTGGCGGGTCATCCCAACTACGAAACCATCGAATGGCCACCGGGTTCAGGCAAGTTCAAGCCACCTACCGACATGAAGCTGATTGCGCAGAATGTGGGTAAAACCAGCCGTCAGACCTGCGGTAGCTGTCACTTCCGTGGCGGTGGTGGTGATGCGGTAAAACACGGTGACCTGGACAGCTCACTGGAAATGCCCGGTCGTTACCTGGATGTACACATGGATGCAAAAGGCTTGAATTTCAGCTGCTCCAAGTGTCACGTAACAGATAGCCATGAAGTATCCGGTAGTCGCATAAATGTAACTGCTGCTGATACCAAGGGTCATCTGATTCCCGGTAGTGTTGAACAGCGTAATCCAACAACCTGTGTTGCCTGTCATGGCAATACACCGCATGATCAAAAGCATGCACGCCTGAATGATCACGCTGACAAGTTGGCTTGCCAGGTTTGCCACATACCGGAATATGCACGTGGTAGTCAACACACCAAGATGACCTGGGACTGGTCAACTGCTGGCAAGTTGAGTGAGGAAGGCAAACGCATCCAGACGATGGGTAGCGAAGGCCATGCCATCTATGACAGCCGTAAAGGTGATTTCAGCTACGAACGTGCTGTTATTCCAGAATACCAGTGGTTCAATGGCGAGGTGCTGTGGACATTGGCGGATACCAAGATTGATCCAACCAAAGTGGTGAAGATCAATGAATTTGAAGGTAGCCCCTATGATGGCAAGTCACGCATCTGGCCGACCAAGGTGTTCCGTGGTAAACAGATGTACGACAAGGTCAATAACAATCTGGTTGTAACCAGTTTGGCCGATGACCCTGAAACTGCATTGTGGAAAAACTACGATATGGAAAAGGCAGTCGCTGCCGGCATGCAATATGTTGGTAAGGAATACAGTGGTGAAGTTGGCTTCGTTGAAACTGAAATGAGCTGGCCGATCACACACATGGTCGCACCCAAGGAAGATGCATTACGTTGCAATCAATGTCATCGTGAAGAAGGTCGTCTGAAAGGTATAGCTGGTGTTTATATGCCGGCGACCAACAATACACCAATCATTGACAAGCTTGGATTTGCTATCGCATTCCTGGCACTGATTGGTGTCCTGATTCACGGTGCAATCCGTTACATCATGAGCAAGAGGGGATAAGCCATGGGTGAGAGAATCTATATATTTAAACGTTTCGAACGTTTCTGGCACTGGTCACAGGCATTGTTGATCATGACATTGCTGTTGACCGGATTTGAAGTGCATGGTTCCTATTCGTTGTTCGGATTTCATGATGCAGTGGAAATACACACCATTGCAGCATGGACACTGGTAGGACTATGGGTATTCGCTGTGTTCTGGCATTTCACAACAGGTGAGTGGAAACAATATATTCCCACCATGGAAAAAGTGGATGCCATGTTCAAGTATTACCTCACAGGTATCTTTACCCATGCACCCCATCCATTCAGACAGACTACGTTGAAAAAGCATAATCCTTTGCAACGTCTTGCCTATCTGTTTGTATTGCTGATCATCAATCCTCTGATCTGGACAACCGGCTGGTTCTATCTTTTCTACAGTTCGTGGGAAAACTGGGGCTTTGGCTGGTTGAGTCTGGAATGGGTTGCATTCTTCCATGTGGTTGCTGCATTCATGATGCTGATATTCTTCATCGCACATGTCTATCTGGCAACTGCTGGTCACACCCCAACAGCTCACATCAAAGCGATGATTACCGGTTGGGAAGACGCCGATTGAGTGATTGAGAGTAAGTGGTACGCAAAAACACAGGTTGCCGGTTTGAGATCAAATCAGACCGGCGCGTACTTTACTGGTTAAGGGACTAAGCAATAAAAAGCAGGGTAGCAATCTATCTCAACATGGCACTGTTGGGAGTCCGACTAGCATCGGGCTCCCTTTTGTTTTTATAATCCCTTAATAATGGTTA
>JBFHPZ010000274.1:0-4317 GCA_041592495.1 Gammaproteobacteria bacterium
AAGGTGCAAAGCCAGCTTGGCTGGCAACTTAATGCACAGGCAGGTTTTGCCCATGATGTCTCCCTGTTCGGCGTCCCAACCGATAGCCTGGATGTAGCAGGCGGTTTGTCACGGCAAATTGAATCCGGTGGTGTATTGTCATTTTCAGCGGGTGTTAGTCGTGATGATGCGGATAGCAGTTTTAGTCCCTCTATACCCAATCCGGCAACAAAAACCAGTCTCGATGTGAATTACCGATTGCCTTTAGGTAAGGGTGCGGATAATCCTGTTTATGCTCAGGCATTGATTAATTCCAAAGCCGGTGAATTGATTGCGGAGGCGCAACGCCGGGGGCTTAACGATCAACTCGCATCACAGCTAATTGATGTATTTATCGCAGCGGCAACCACTCAGGCCCGTATTAAAAATGTGGAAGAAGGCATTAAACGTAGCAAGCGTTTACAAGACTATATCAATGATCGAGCAGGTCTAGGTTTATCTGAGGAAAAAGATGTATTGCAGGTCAAGGCACAGCTGGTTGCAAGGCAGGCGGAATTGCGCGGACTGGAAATGCTCTGGCAGCAACAACGTGTAAGTATTAATCGGCTCATGGGCATGCACTGGGACGAGGATATAAAACCCCTCTACAAAGACAATATAAACCTGCCCGATATGTCATTTGAAAATCTGGTACAGGAAGTTAATGCACATAGTGCATCACTGCTACAAACCAGGGCGCGTTTACAACTTGCGGATAGCGCCATCGCATTAAGTCGTGATGCGCGGAAAGACCAGCTCGACCTGGTGATGTTTGCGGGCAATCGTACCAATAGCGGTGATATCGCCACCGGTAGTGTGAGTGACTCGGAAGTGGTTGGCGGTTTACGTGTTGAATTCAATCGCGGCATTGATCGTAGTGGTTATGATGCCGAGCTTTATCAGGCTCAACTGGATCGAGGGGCCGCACTGGAAGATCAACGACAAGTTATGCAGGATCTTGGCTATGATGTTTCAAGTCTTATTGCAGAAATCAGGGCAGGCAAGGATGCACTGGCAGCCTATCAACTAAGTGTGCGTAGTGAATTGGCAAAACTCAAGGAAGCTGAAGAACGTTATCGTACCGGTCGGACCGATACGGATCAGTTAATACAATTCGAAGCGCAATTATCCGCCGCAGAACTTGCACTGGAGTTACAACGTATTGAACTTGCACGTCGAGATCGACGGCTCAATCTGTTACGAGGTGCTATTTGGAAAAATATACAAATGCCAAACTATGACTATCTTGGTGAAGGGGATCAATAATGACTGCGATGATTCGTTTCCTGGTTGATCGCGGTCTGGTTGTTAACCTTGTTTCGGTTTTTTTGCTGGTCCTTGGATTGGTAACTTCCATCTGGTTAATGAATCGTGAAGCTTTCCCGAATGTAAATCTTGACCGCATCCAGATTGATACAATTTACCCTGGTCCTTCACCCAAAGAAGACGAGCAACTGGTTATTACACCTATTGAACAGGAACTGCGAGCACTGAATGGTATCGATACCATGGTGTCTATGTCATTTCCCGGGTCCGGTCGTATTCTGCTTGAAGTGGATCCTGATGCAACCAATCGTGAGCGATTATCCAATGAAGTATCACTGGCAGTGGATCGCGCCGATTTGCCCAGTGATTTGCCAGAAGATCCTTTTGTAACTGAAATTGATGGTGCTGTGTTTCCGATCATACGCATGGCGATTTCAGCTCCACTCACAGAACTGGAATTGAAACGCCTCGGCGATGACATCAAGGATGACCTGCTCAATGTCAATGGTGTAGCCAAAGTTCAAATTCTGGGTGATCGTAAAGCAGAAATACGTGTTGTCATCGATCCCAAACGCATGGCGGCTGAACGTATTTCGGTTGGAGAAGTTGCGCATGCACTGCAAACCTGGAACTTGAATACACCTGGTGGTGATATAGATACACCGGAAGGGCAAAAAGTAGTGCGCATTGTTGGTGAGTTTGCCAATGCGAAAGATGCGGCTAACCTGGTGTTACGCGCCAATGACCGTGGTGATGTGTTACGGCTGGGTGATGTGGCCACGGTAACCGAATCGCTGGAAAAACCAACCACATTAAACGACGTAAAAGGACAACCGGCTATTTCATTGCTGGTACTGAAAAAATCAGAAGCCGATATCATCACAACCGTTGATAATCTCATGGAATATATCAAAACCGTACCAGGGCGTTACGGTGAATCTGTTGAGGTTAAAACATTTCAGGATTTTTCGCGCTTCGCCCGCTTACGTCTGGGCGTGCTGACCAACAATGGTATTGTAGGTTTGATTCTGGTGTTTGTGTCCCTGTTGTTGTTCCTGCGCTTCTCTGTTGCCATGACGACTACCTGGGGTCTTCCCATAATTTTCATGACCGGCATGTTTGTATTGTATGCCTTCGGCGTTACGCTGAATCTGATATCCATGATGGGTTTCATCATGGTGCTGGGTATGCTGGTGGATGATGCCATTATCATTGGTGAAAATATTACCTGGCACATGGAACGTGGATTAACACCCAATGAAGCGGCGGTAAAAGGAGCACTGGAATTGATAGGCCCGGTAACGGCAACTATCTTGACTACGGTAGCGGCATTCCTGCCCATGTTCTTTGTCTCCGGTATTATTGGCAAATTCATTGTTGCCATACCGGCTGTTGTTATTACCTTGCTGGTGATTTCATGGCTTGAATCGTTTCTGATTCTACCGAGCCATGTGGCACATGTGACTAATCCCAACAAGCATCCACCGGAGCGTGCCTGGTTGGTGGCAATGGAAAATATCTATGGATGGCTTCTGGACAAAGCGATACGTTTCCGCTGGATTACAGTGGTCATTTCATTTTCTGGTTTGATTGCTGCGTTTATGCTGGCAAAAACCATGTCGTTCCAGTTATTCCCGCCAGTGGGTGTTGATGAATATATCGTGCGTGTTACTGCGCCACCCGGCACCAGCATCGAAACCATGCGCCAGCATTTACGTGATGTCGATGAAGAAATGCGCAAGTTCATCAAGCCGGAATATTTACAGGCAACCCTGTTAAAGAGCGGTGATGTATCTGTAGATGAAGGTGATCCGCTGACACAGCGTGGTAGTCGTTATGGTCAGGTCAGAACCATCTATGAACCAGCAGTAACGCGAACCGGCCATAATGCATTGAAAGATATGTATGAGTTGTCAAAAATTTTGCCGGAAAAATTTCCCAGTCTGGACATTACGTTCCAGGAAATACGTCCAGGTCCACCGGTAGGGCGACCATTGGAAGCGGAAATTATCAGCTATGATGATCATGCCAGTGAAATCGCTGCACGTCGTTTAATGGATTATTTGGTAACGGTGCCGGGTGTCACCAGCGTGGATAGTGGTTTGAAACAGGGTGACGATGAATTGCATGTGATTGTTGATCGTGAGCTGGCCACCTATGCCGGTATCGATCTGGCCACGGCTTCACAACATATACGTGCAGCCGTAGGTGGTCTGGTGGTATCTAATATTCGCAAGGGTACGGAAGAAATCGATGTCACTATACGTTTTCCGGATAATGGTCCTGGTGAACTGGAGCAGTTAAGGCAATTACAAATTCCAAACAGCCGTGGTGGTCTGGTGCCCTTGTACAAAATTGCAAAACTGGAACAACAACCCGGTTTTACCACCATACGCCATAAGGAAGGCATACGTATTGTCAGTGTGGTTGCGGATATTGATGCAGAAAAAATTTCCAGTCTTGAACTGAACAACCTGGTTAAAGGCAAGGAAAAAGAATGGGTAGGTGACGTTAGCGATAAGGTCAAAGTGCAATACGGCGGCGAGCAGGAAAAGAATCAGGAATCCTTCGTCAGCCTGGTGTTTGCATTCCTGTTTGCCATGCTGGCCGTGTTTTTTATACTGGCCATTCAGTTTAACAATATGTCGTATCCGTTTATTGTTATGCTGGCCATTCCATTCGGTGCTATCGGCATCATTATCAGTTTCTATTTGCATGATTTGTACTGGAAGCCCATGCCGCTATCGTTCTTCTCCATGCTTGGCATGATTGCGCTTACCGGCGTAGTGGTTAACAGTTCGCTGGTGTTACTGGTATTCATCCAGCGTGCACGCAAGGAAGGCATGCATATACATGAAGCAATTATGCTGGCAGGTCGTCGGCGATTACGTGCGGTAGTACTGACGGCAACAACGACCATCGTTGGTTTGTTGCCGACCGCCTATGGCTGGGGTGGACTTGATCCTTTTGTATCACCCATGGCATTGGCGTTATCCTGGGGTCTTGTATTTGCCACCGTAGTTACACTGATCG